>JAGVUW010000332.1 GCA_019136035.1 Verrucomicrobiota bacterium
GCACTTGCGGCCTCTTGCTCAGGGCTAGCCTTGAGCAAGCAGCGCGGAGCGATGCGCGTCGAAACTTGCGCCGCGGCGTAGCGCGGCGCAAGTGGATTGTGAGCGAAGCACCCGTGCTTCGCGAATAATCCAGGCTAGGGTAGTGTGTCAGGCGGCCGGGACCGCAGAGGAAGGCTCATCGGGAACCCCGCGGTCCGGCGCGCGGCGGTGGTGGGTGTCGAGGCGGTCGGATGCTGAGGGAGGTCGTGGTCATGCGTGCAGCGGAAGGCATCGGCAGGCGTGCTCTGGCGTGGGCAGTCGCGGCGGCGGTGGGCGTGGCCCTCCTGGCGGGCCGCGGCCTGTGGGCGCAGGAGGAGCCCAACCTGGTGACGAATCCGGGCTTCGAGACCCTGGGCGACGCCGGGGCGCCGCTCGGCTGGGCTGTCCCGAAGCCGGTCTACAGCCTCGACGAGACCGGGGCGCGCTCGGGAGCGCGCGCCCTGAAGTTCAGCAATGACGACGCCACGCGCTACCAGCTCGCGACCTACCGGATCGCCTTCACCCCCGGGGTGCGCTACGAGTTCGAGGGCTGGGTGCGCGCCGAGGGCATCCAGGGCGACGACAGCGGCGCGACCCTGTGCATGGAGTGGTATGACGGCCAGGGCAAGTACCTCGGCGGGTCGTATCCGTCCGGCGTCAAGGACACCAAGGGCGCCTGGACGAAGGTCCGCGGCATTACCGGCCGGACGCCTGAGACGGCCGCCAGCGTGTCGGTGACCTGCTACGTCCGTCGCGGCATGACCGGCACCGCCTGGTTCGACGACGTCGCGGTGCGGCCTTACCGGGCGCCGCTGATCACCGGGCTGACGGCGGACCGCTACCGCGGCACCTACGACGGCGGCGAGGCCGAGGTCCTGGTCGGCCTGGAGGTGCCCCAGGAAGGCGGCCGGGCGGTCGAGATTGCCCTGACCGCCAGTCTGGTCGACGCGGCCGGCACGGCGCATGGGCAGCCGCGGATTCTGCGTCCGGAGGCCGGCCTGGCGGTGGTCCGGCTCGACACCACGGCGCTGCCGGTCGGGGCCTACACCCTGCGCGTGGCCGCCACCGGCGGCGACGGCCGCTACACCGGCCAGGGCGAGGCCCGCCTGCGCCGCGTCGAAGGGCCCGTCGCGCGCCGTGTCAGCATCGACGAGTTCGGGCGCGTCATCGCCGACGGGAAGCCGTTCTTCCCGCTCGGCACCTACTGGTCGGGGGTCAGCGAGGAGCACCTGGCGCTCTACGCCGCGTCGCCGTTCAACTGCCTGATGCCCTACGGCGCGGCCAACCCGGCGCAGATGGACGCCATCCACCGGCATGGCCTGAAGATCATCTACAGCATCAAAGACTACTACGCCGGCACCCGGTGGTCTCCGAAGGCGATCCAGACCGTGGCCGACGAGCGCCCGGCGGTCGAGAAGACCGTGCTGGCCTACCGCGACCACCCGGCACTCCTCGCCTGGTACCTCAACGACGAACTCCCGGCCGACATGATCGACCGCCTCGCCGCCCACCAGGAGTGGCTCGAGGAACTCGACCCCGACCACCCCACCTGGGTCGTCCTCTACCAGGTCGACGAGGTCCGGCGCTACCTCTCGAGCTTCGATGTCATCGGCACCGACCCCTACCCGATACCCAGCCGTCCCGCCGCCATGGCCCTGGACTGGACGCGGCGGACGCACCAGGCCGGCTTCGGACGCCGGGCCGTCTGGCAGGTGCCCCAGATCTTCAACTGGGGCGCCTACCGCAAGGGCGCCGAACGCGAGGCCAGCCGGGCCCCCACGGCCCTGGAGATGCGCTCGATGGCATGGCAGTGCATCGCCGGCGGCGCCAATGGCCTGATCTTCTACTCGTGGTTCGACCTCTGGAAGATGAAGGACGTCGAGCCCTTCGAGCAGCGCTGGGGCGAGGTGACGGCCATGGCCGCCGAGATTCAGCGGATGATCCCGGTACTGCTGTCGGTGGAGCCCGTCCCGGCCATCGCGGTGACCGGCCCGGCCGCGATCGCCTCGCGGCAGTGGAGCCTGGATGGCGCGCTCTACGTCCTGGTGGTCAACTCGGGGACAGAGGAAGCCGTCGCGCAGGTGGCCCTCCCGGGCGCCCTGGCCAGTGCCACCGCCGAGGTCGGCACCGCCGTCCTGGCCCCGGCCGAGAAGGCCGTCGGGGTGACCCTCGGCGCCCTCGAGCCCTGCGTGCTGAAGATCACGCTCAAGCCGTAGGATCACGACACAGAACGGAGGGAGTGCCCATCCCATCCTTGTCATAATCCCAATCCTCATCCTTGTCTCCCCCGCACCACCGCGATCAGAGGACAAGGATCACGACAAGGATCACGACAACGGACGGAGGAGGCCCCCATCCCATCCTAGTCATAATCCTAATCGTCATCCTTGTCTCCCCCGCGCCACCGCGATCAGAGGACAAGGATCACGACAAGGATCACGACAACGAACGGAGGAGGCCCCCATCCCATCCTAGTCATAATCCTAATCGTCATCCTTGTCTCACGGCAGACCGCAGAGGGGCACGACAAGGATCACGACAAGGATCACGACAACGAACGCAGGACGCGCCGGCCCCCGATCGTCCTCGTCGACGGCGTTTCTGGCACCCCTCCAGGGTGCAGCGCTGCTGGATTCGTGCTTCCGGGGGTCGGGCTGACGCGCGACCCCCGGCTACGATCTGTCACCCCTCCGGGGTGAGAAGCCCCCGTATCCATGTTCTCGTCCTCGTCTCCTCGGCAGCCCGCGGACCGCAGGACAGGGATCCAGACGACGATCACGACAACGAGCAGAGGACGCGCCGACCCCATCCTTGTCGTGATCTTTGTCGTGATCATTGTCTTCCCCGGCGGCCCGCAGACCGGAGGACAAGGATCAGGACGAGGATACGACAACGAGCAGAGGGAGCGCCCGGCCCCATCCTAGTCATCATCCTTGTCGTGATCCTTGTCGGCCCCGGGCGGCGTTTCTGGCACTCCTCCAGGGTGCAGCGCTGCTGGATTCGTGCTTCCGGGGGTCGGGCTGACGCGCGACCCCCGGCTACGATCTGTCACCCCTCCCGGGGTGAGAAGCCCCCGCATCCGTGCGCTCATCCTCGTCTCCCCGGCGGCCCGCGACCGGAGGACAAGGATCAGGACGAGGATCACGACAACGAAAGGAGGACGCGCCTCCCCATCCTTGTCTTCATCCTTGTCATGATCTTCGTCGTTCCGGGGCGGCCCAAACGCGGAGGACAAGGATCAGGACTAGGATCACGACAACGAGCAGAGGAAGCGCCTCCCCATCCTAGTCATCATCCTAGTCATGATCTTCGTCGGTCCGGGCAGACGCAGACCGGAGGACAAGGATCAGGACGACGATCACGACAACGACCGGAGGACGCGCGTCCTCGGCCCCATCCCCATCCTCGTTCTCGTCCTCGTCTCCCCGGCGGGATGCCAGGGCACCGCCGGCAATTGGCGCGCGCGGCAGCGCGGCAGCGCGTCCTCACTCCGTCTGCTGGGCGTGCAGGCGGGCGTAGAAGCCGCCGGCCTTGAGGAGTTCGGCGTGGGTGCCGTACTCGGCGATGATGCCATCCTCGATGGTGCAGATGCGGTGGCAGCGCATG
>JAGVUW010000496.1 GCA_019136035.1 Verrucomicrobiota bacterium
ATTGCGGGGCTTGAGGTTATTGGCTCGGCACTCTGGGCTCGAACCAGCGACCAAGCGGTTAACAGCCGCCAGTGCAGACGCTCTGGCGACGCAGGGGGGGCCGCCGGATGGGACAGGGCAAGAACGGCGGCACGCGCAGACGGATGTGGCCGTAGTGGACTGGGTGGACGACGTGCGGCGCGTCCGATCGGCGGGCGGCAGCCGCTCCGTCGGGGCAGTCCCTTCTTTCCCTTCCCGCCGTCTTGGCGGTCTTGGCGGCTTGGCGAGAGACGACCCCACTTTCCGGAGGGTACACGCCTAAAGGCGTCACGACGACCCCGTTCGCCCGGCTCGGCACCGGGCATTTCAGCCCAGGACCTCGAAGGCGAGTTCGACCCGTCTGAAGGGGGCGCTGACCTGGAAGCCGGCGACGCGGTCGGCGATGGCGGCGTAGATCTCGCGGGCGATGGCGATGTCGGCGCGCAGTGTGTCCGCAGCTCGGGCGCGGGGGTTCTGGCATGCGTCTGCCTCGACTTGGGTGAAGATTCCATGAATTCAGGCATCCGGTGTCTCCGGCGTGCCTGGCCGGCGTCCGGGCGCGGGTCTACACTGATGGGTCAGTGGTCGGTTTGGCGTCTGGTGTCGTCGGCGGCGGTTCGCCGGAGGGCGTGAGGTGGTGATCGCGATGCGGCATCGGTCCATGCGGCGGCTGGGGTGTTGCGGGGTGGCCTTGCTGATGGCCGGCCTGGTCTTCGGCTGTGGTCGTCAGGCCGCCGGCCCGGCGGCGGGTGCGGCGTTAGCGCCGTACGTCGGGCAGGCGCTCGGCGCGGCGACAGCGCCGGTCGCGGTCGAGGCGCTCCTGCCGGTCCGCAATGGCTGCCAGGATGTCCTCGGGCTGTATCTGGTGCAGGCGGCCCGGGATTTCCCGGACCTGGTGCGGGTGCAGATCCTCGACATGCACAGCCAGGCCGGCCGGAGCCGCCTCGAGGCGCATGGGCTGCGCTGCGCGGCGGTGCTGGTGCAGGGCTCGACGCGCTTCGATCTGGGTGATGCTGGGGGCAAGGTCCTTCTCGAGGGCCCGATGGACCCCCTGGATGTGCATCGCGTGCTGCAGCGCGAGCTGCAGGGGCGGTTGCCGGCGGGGGCGGCCCTCTCGGCGCCGCCGGCAGGCGGTGCGCCGACGGCGGAGCAGCGCCGTCAGGCGGGGTTCTGAGGCCGGTGTGGGCAGTGGCGATGCCGGTGTGTGGGGCCGAGTGGCCGGGGCGAGTCTGGTTGCCAGCGGTGACAGGATCCATCCATGACGCGGGAGGTGCTCGATGCAGGCATGGCGTACGACGATGGGGGCGGCGGTCCTGGCGGTGGCGATGCTGGCGGTCAGCGGCTGCCGACGGGAGGCGGACGAGGGCACGGTGTTGCACCTCTATGCCCCCTGTGGTCTGGAGATGCCCTTCATGGACCTCGAGGCTCTGTTCGAGCGTTCGCACCCGGGGGTGGATGTCCGGCTGCTGCTGGACAACGCCCACATCCTGGCCGAGCGTGTCCTGGAGGGCGGCGAGCGGCCGGACCTGGTGGTCTCGCCGGGCGGACATGAGTTCCACCGCCTCACCGAGGCAGGGCTCCTGACCGCGGCCGACACGCGGCCGTTCAGCCGCATGGACCTCTGCCTGTTCGTGCCGCGCGCCAATCAGGCCGGCGTCAAGGCGATGGCTGACCTGACCCGCGCCGAGGTCAAGGTCGTGGCCATGGCAGACCCCGACAAGACCTCGATCGGGCACCACACCCTGCAGGCCCTGCAGAAGGCCGGCCTCTGGGAGGCTGTCAAGGACAAGGTCGTGATCACCGGCGACGCCAGTCAGACGTACAAACACGTCGCCAGCGAGAAGGCCGATGCCAGCTTCGCCTACCGGTCTTGCCCCCTGAAGACGGCTCCGGACAAGCTGGAGTACTCCAAGGTGCGCATCATCGAGAGCGTGCCGGCCGAGCTCTACGGCCCTGCCTACGCCACCATCGCCGTCGTCGCCGACACGCCGCGGCGGGCCCTGGCAGAGGCCTTCGTCGAGCTGGTCCTGTCGCCGGTGGGCCGGGAGACGATGGCTGCGTACGACCTGCCGAGTCTGGACGATGAAGCGATGAAGCGATGAAGCGAGGGGGCGAAGAGGGGGAGAACCACGGATGGACACCGATGGACGCGGATGGGGGAAGGGAGGTTGGAGCGGCGGTGGGGACGAGGGGGCGATGAGGCGATGAAGCGAGGGGGCGAAGAGGGGGAGAACCACGGATGGACACCGATGGACACGGATGGGAGGAAGGGAGAGCGCGGGAGCGGTGAGGCGAGGGAGCGATGAGGCGAGGCGCGCGGCCGGCGGGCGGCGGCCAGGTCTGACAGGTCTGACAGGTCTGACAGGTCTGACCGTTCTGAGAGTACCGGCGCGGGGTGGTCTTGCCTGCGCCGGGTTTTGGGGCTATAGGCCTGGGCTGGCGGGACAGGAACTGATCAGGAGGACGAGCGATGGTGTCGTTCAGGTGGCAGGCTGTGGCGGCCGCGGCGGTGGTTGCGGCGGCGGTGCTGGTGTTGGCGGGCTGTGGCAAGGGCCGCACTTCGGCCGATGCTCCGAAGGCGGCGGGGGCGCATGCCGGCGACAGCACCGGCCAGATGCAGTTCTGTGATGCTAAAGAGGGTCCTGCCGACGCTGCGGTCAAGGTCGTCGCGTACTACCCCGGGCGGCATGAGGAGACCCTGGCGGCGGTGCGGCGGTTGCTCGAGATTGCCCCCGGGAAGGTCTCCATCGAGATTGTCGACTGGCGCCACAAGGAGGGCATGGCGCGTCGCGACCAGGCGGGTCTGACCTGCGCCGGCATTACTGTCAACGGCCGGAACGCCTTCGATCTGACGGTCGACGGGCGCACCGAGAAGGTGATGTTCATCCGCGGCATGGACGGCGACTGGACCGAGGCGCAGTTGCAGGCGGTAGTCAAGGCCGAGGTCGAGGCCGCGGCGGCGCGCTGAGGTCCGTCGAGGGGTTCCGGCCCGCCGGCCGGTCGGCCGGGGAGTCACGTCAGGCATGTCCGTTCCATCCTCCAGCCGCCGCCAGGCGGTGCCGCCACATCAGCCGCCCTGCGAGGGCTGCGGGGCGCGTTGCTGTCGGTATCTGGCCACCGAGATTGACGCCCCCGAGAGCCGTCGGGACCTCGACGACATCCGGTGGTACCTGCTGCACCGCGATGTCAGCGTCTTCCGCGACGCCGAGGGGCGCTGGTACCTGGCCTTTGCGAGCCCGTGTGAGGCGCTCGACGAGTCCGGACGCTGCCGCATCTACGCCGATCGTCCGCAGCTCTGTCGTGACCACGGCCGGACGCCGGGGTCCTGCGAGGCCAGCGGCCCGCTGTACCGCGAGCAGTTCCGCACGGTGGCCGAGTTCGAGGCCTGGCTCGAGGCCGAGGGCCTCGACTGGCGTCCGCGGCGTCGGCGGGCGGCGTCGGCGGACCCGCCGCCGGCGTGGTGATTGCGCGGTCCAGGGGTGTTTGAAAGTCCGGTTCTGGCACCCCTCCAGGGTGCATGGCGTGCAATCGGCGGTTCCGGGGGTCGTACTGCCGCACGACCCCCGGCTACGATCTTGCACCCCTCCAGGGTGACCGAGAGAACGCGAACAGCCATGGGCGCGGTCGGCCGGGGGTTGTCAGCGGTCTTGGCGCGGGCTAGATTCGGGGGCGGCCGGCGGTCGGCCAGGGCGGAGTGTGCATGGGTTCACAGATTGTGGTCAAGGCGGGTCGCGAGCGGCCGTTGCAGCGCGGTCATCCCTGGGTCATGTCCGGTGCGGTCGACGGCGTGCGTGGCCGTCCGGAGCCGGGCGAGACCGTCGACGTGGTTTCCGCGGCGGGCGACTGGCTGGGGCGTGGTGCCTGGGCGCCGTCGTCGGCGATTCGTTGTCGGCTGTGGACGCGTGTTGCCGACGAGGCGGTCGACGACGGCTTCATGAGGCGGCGTGTGGAGGCGGCGCTGGCGTACCGTCTTGGCCTGGGTCTGCCCGCCGCCGGCGACACGGCCGTGCGGCTGATCCACGGCGAGGCCGACGGCCTGCCGGGGGTGACGATCGACCGCTACGGCGATGTCCTGGTGGGGCAGTTCCTCTCGTGGGGTGCCGAGGCCTGGAAGGCGACGCTGGTCGAGGCGGCGATGGCGCTGACCGGCTGCGCCGGTTTCTACGAACGCTCCGACACCGCGGCGCGCGAGCGTGAGGGCCTTGCCGCGTCGTGCGGGCTGCGGCGCGGCGAGGAGCCGCCGGAGCTGGTGACGATTCGGGAGGGCCCGCTTTGCCTGATGGTGGATGTCCGGGCCGGCCACAAGACCGGTTTCTACCTCGACCAGCGTGAGAACCGCCGCCTGGTGGCCGCGGTGAGCCGCGACCGCGAGGTCCTGAATGCCTTTGCCTACACGGGCGGCTTCGGCCTGGCGGCCCTGGCCGGCGGGGCCCGGTCGGTCGTGCAGGTCGACACCTCGGCCGAGGCCCTGGCCCTGGCCACCCGGCACGCCGAGCTGAACGACTTCGCGCCGGAGCGCTGGTCCTGCCAGCGTGCCGATGTCTTCGTGGAGCTGCGCCGGTGCCGTGACAGCCGCACCCGCTTCGACCTGATCATCCTCGACCCGCCGAAGTTCGCGGATTCCCGCAGCCAGCTCGAGGGTGCCTGTCGCGGCTACAAGGATATCAACCTCCTGGCGCTGAAGCTGCTGCGCCCGGGCGGCCTGCTCTTCACCTTCTCCTGTTCGGGGGCGATGACGCCCGAGCTGTTCCGCAAGGTGGTCGCCGATGCCGCCATCGACGCCGGCCGCGAGGCCGTCGTCCTGCGCGAACTGACGCAGGGCCTGGACCACCCGCAGCCGTTGCACATCCCCGAGGCGCGTTACCTGACCGGCCTGCAGGTGCAGGTGCGCTAAGGGAGCACCGTGAGGAGCCCATGACGACGCGCGCCCTCGGGCTGGGACTCCTGCTCGCGCTGGCCATCGCCGGGGCGGGCTATGTCAACGACCGCGTGCTGGAGCTGGAGAGCTTCAACAACGGTCACCTCCTGGCCATCAGCGTCACCGGGCTCCTGGTCGTGGCGGTGATGGCGCTGAATCCGCTCCTGTTCCGGCTGCGCCGCGGGCTGGCGTTGCGGCCGGCCGAGATGGGCCTGGTGGTCATCCTGATGATGGTCTCGTGCACCATCCCCGGGCGCTGTCTGATGGAGCAGTTCACGCAGATTCTGGTGATGCCGTTCCATTGGGAGCGTGTCAACCCGGGCTGGCGCGAGCGCGACATACTGGGCCTGGTGCCGCCGGCGGCCCTGGTCGACAGCACCGACTACGACGCGGTGGTGACCCGCTACGTGACCGGCTCCGACCGGCCGCGCTACCCGATGGGGCTGCGTGACAGCCTGGCGCGGCGTTGGCGGCAGGTCCCGTGGGAGGCCTGGGCGGCGCCGTTGGCGACCTGGCTGCCGATGGTTGTCCTGGCCACGTTGGCGATGGTCGGGATGGCCCTGATCGTGCATCGGCAGTGGTCGTCGCACGAGCATCTGCAGTACCCGATTGCCGCCTTCATGACGGCGCTGCTCGAGCGCGACCCCGCGCAGGCCTACGGCCCGGTGCTGCGTCAGCGCGCCTTCTGGATCGGCTTTGCCGTCGTCTTTCTGATCCGGGTCAACAATGGCCTCTGCCAGTGGTTCCCGGAGACCCTGATTCCGGTGCAGTTGACCTGCAGCCTGGCGCCGTTCGGATCGAAGTGGCCGGCGCTGTATCGCAACCCCTGGGTCTGGGGTCTGCTGCGTCTGGAGGCCTTCCCGCTGGTCATCGCCTTCGCCTTCTTCCTTAATAGCGAGATCGCGCTGACGATGGGGCTCTCGCAGATTCTGTGGGCGGCGGTGTGCATCCCGATGGTCGGGAGCGGCATCAGCGTGGTCACCGACTACGACATCGGCGGCTGGCAGGGCTGGCATCGTGCCGGCAGCTACAGCGCTTTCGCGCTGATGTTGCTGTATGCGGGCCGGCATGGCTACCTCAGCGGCCTGAAGCAGGCGCTCGGCATGGCCCGCGGCGGCGCGGCTGCGGCCGAGGCCGACGCCGGGGCGTGCTGGGGCTGGCGGCTCTTCCTGGGGGCGGTGGCGGGTCTGGTCGTCCTGGCCATCCGTCTGGGGCTGTCCTGGCCGGTGGCGGTGGGGACGGTGCTGCTGATGCTGATGACATTTCTGGTGGTCTCGCGCATCAGTGCCGAGACGGGTCTGTTCTTCATTCAGCCGGGCTGGCAGCCATTCGGGGCGCTGGTGCCGCTGTTCGGCGCCTACGCGATGGGTCCGACGAGCATTGCGCTGTCGGCGCTGGTCTGCGGTGTGCTGTGCATCGATCAGAGCCAGTCGCTGATGCCGTATCTGACGAATGGCCTGAAGCTCGGCGAGCGCCTGCGTCTGCGGCCGCTGCCGGTGGTATCGTGGTCGATGGCGAGCTGGGCGGCCGGGCTGGCCCTGGCGCTGGTGGTGGTGCTGATGGCGACCTACGACGTCGGTACGCCGACGCAGTTCTACTGGTCGTACTACCGTGTGCCGACGTTGCCCTTCCGGGCGGCTGAGCCGGCGCTGCTGCAGCTCCAGGCGACGGGCCAGCTCGAGGCCTCGGAGGGCCTGGCGGGCTGGGAGCGCCTGCTCGCGATCCAGCCGACCCGGGCCTTCCTGTGGGCGGCGGGGACGGGCTTTGCCGGGGTGGTTCTCTTCAGTGTCCTGCGTCTGCGGGTGCCGTGGTGGCCGCTGCACCCGGTGCTGTTCCTGGTTTGGGCGACCTATCCCCTCTCGACGATGTCGCACTCATTCCTGATGGGCTGGATGCTAAAGAAGGCGTGCCTGCGCTTTGGCGGCAACCGCCTGGTGCAGCGTCTGAGGCCGGTGGCGATCGGGGTGATCAGCGGCGAGATCTGCGGCGCCCTGGTGTTCATGGTCGCCGGCGCGCTCTATTCCCTGATCACCGGCGCCAAGCCGACACCCTACCGGTACTTCCCGCGCTGACGGAAGATCCGTCAGGCGCGCTCGAGGATCTT
>JAGVUW010000319.1 GCA_019136035.1 Verrucomicrobiota bacterium
GCGGCAAACCGGCCAGGAAGCGCCCCCCGAAGAACACATGACCGTCCCCCGGACCGCCGGTCCGGGCAAGGATCCCACAGCGGCGATACCTACGGAACAGACATGCGCCCGGGCCGGGCGCCGGCAGGGCTGATCGAAGATCGCGCCAGTGCTCGCCTGGTCACCCTGGAGGGGTGCCAGATCGTAGCCGGGGGTCGCGCGAGAGCACGACCCCCGGTAACGCGAACCCACGAACCAAGCACCCTGGAGGGGTGCCAGAACCGGACTTTCAAACAGCCCTGGGGCGCCGGCCGCAGCGACCTCGAGACCGCCCGGCGAACTCCGCGGCCGGCATTGCCAGGCGCGTGTCGTTAGGGTATATAACGCGGGGTACAGGCATCTGGGACAGGCCGGCCACGGGGCGTTCCGGGCTGCTGCCGGACTGTGGTTTGGTGATCAGGAGTTCATGACCTATGCGTCGATGGCCCGTGTTGTGGGCATGGCTGTTCGGCATGGCGGGTGCGGTCTGGCTGGGCGCGGTTGAGGTGAGTCTGGTCAACGAGTCGATGGAGCTGGCCTTCGACGTCGCTGCCGGCGGTGCGCTGAGCGGCCTGCGCAATTTGCCTTGTGACACCGCGTTCCTGCCGGCGGCGAGTGGCGAGGCCGCCGTCTCGGCGGACCGTTCGCCGTGGCTGCTGGTGCTGCGGGGGGCGGACGGGGCGCTGGTCGAGGTCACCGGTCGGCAGGCCGGGACGGTGCGTCACCGCATGAGCGGCCGGTCGCTGGAACTGATCTGGGAGGGGGTACGGCCCGAGGGTCTCGAGGGCGACCTGCAGGTCACCATGCGGGTGACGCTGGTGCCGGCCGAGGCCAAGTCGCGCTGGGAGCTCTCGGTCGAGGGCAGCGCCGAGGGCCTGCTCTGGGACGTGCAGTTCCCGCGACTGCTGGGCCTGCAGTGCCCCGCGGTCGCGTCGCTGGCGGTGCCGCAGTACCTCGGCCGGGTGATCCGCGATCCGGTGGCGTCCGGCACGCAGGTGGCGCTGGAGTACCCGCAGCCGGCCTCGATGCAGTGGATGGCCTTCTGGGGCACGCCGACGGCGCGCCGGCCGGTCCTGCAGGACGGCCCCGGCGGTGCGGCGGTGGAGTCGGGCTGGCGACCGGACGAAGCGGACGCCGCCGGGCTGTACCTCGCCACCGAGGACAGCGACGGCTGGCACAAGCGCTTCGTGGTGGACTGCCGCCGTGAGCCCGGCCGGATGGCCTGGTGGGTCCATCACCTGCCGCCTCTGGACCACTGGCCGAGCCAGGCCGGCCGGCATCCGGTCAGCTACACGTTGCCGTATCCGGTCGTCCTGACCTGTTTCCGCGGCGACGCGCATGAGGCCGCGGCGATCTACCGCGAGTGGGCGCGCCGCAAGCCATGGTGCCGCCGTGGCCCGGCGGATGCCTGGCCGGCGCAGTCGCCGGCGCCGGGCAGTCCGGACGAGGCGCTCTGGGTGCCGACGTGGTTTCGCCAGGTCGGCTTCTGGGCCAAGTTCTACCACGAGCCGGCGAAGGTGGTACCCGAATGGGCCGCCTATCGGCGCTGGCTGCGGGTGCCGATGGCCTCGCACTACTACCGCTACACCATCGCGCGCTTCGATGACGACTACCCTGAGCCGCTCCCCGCCGATCCGTATCTGCTGCCGGGCATGGTCGCCGCGCGCGAGATGGGGGTGCGGCCGCTGCCGTACATCAACGGGGTCATCTGGGATACCGCCAGTCAGAGCTGGCTGTGCGAAGGCGCCCAGGCGGCGGCGATCAAGGACGAGGCCGGCGCCTGGATACCCTGGGATATCCAAGGCGAGATCTTCGCCTACATGTGCCCGGTCGAGTCCTGGCGCGCCAAGCTGCGCGAGGTCACCGGCAAGCTCGTCGGCGAGCACGCCATGGCCGGCGTCTACCTCGACTGCCTGGCGGCGACGCGCGCCATGCCGTGCTATGACCCGCTCCATCAGCACAGCCTGCGCGGCGGTGACTACCGCAGTAAGGGCAACCGCCGGCTGCTCGAGGAGCTCCGCCTGGGCACGCGGCGGCTGGTGCCCGATGCGGCCTTCTTCACCGAGGAAATCGGCGAGCAGTACCTCGACCTCATGGACGGCTTCCTGACGCTCGATCTGACGCGGTCGAGCCTGCGCCCGGGCGAGCAGGTCTGGCCGCTCTTCAACGCGGTCTACCACCCGTACGGCCTGAGCTTCGGCAGTGACGCCCGTCTGGACATGCCGCCGGACGCGTTCGCGTGGCAGATGGGGACGCTGTTCACCTGGGGGATGGTGCCGTTGCTCTCGACGGGCGTGGCGGTGCCGCCGACGCCGGGCGAGCGCAACAGCGAGTTCCTGCGTGAGCTGGTCCAGGCGTACTACTGCGTTGGGCAGCCGTTCCTGCAGGAGGGCCAGTGGGAGCGCCTGACGATCATGCCGGGTGCCGGCACGCGTCCGGGCGGGCCGCTGAGTCTGTCGGCGTCACCGCACGCGGTCCTCTACGAGGGTTCGAATCAGAAGCCGCGCTCCTGGCAAGGCCCGGCGATCCTGGGTTCGGCCTGGCGGCAGGGCGGCTCGCTGGGCGTGGTTCTGGTGAACCTCACCGGCGAGGAACAGCGCGGCCTGCTTGTGGTCGACGCCGCGGCCCTGGGCCTGCCGGCTTCGGCGGCGCCGACGGTCCTCTGGCCGGAAGGCGGCAGCCTGTCGCAGGATGGCGCCGGGAGCTGGCCGGTCGTACTGGGGCCGGGCCGCGTCACGATCCTCGCCTTTGCCGATCCCCTGCGCACCTGGCGCCGGCAAGCCCTCGAGGAGTGCCCGTGGGAGCTCCTGACGGCCGATGGCGGGGTTCTTCCCGAGCGCCTCGAGAAGGACGGCTTGCTGTGGGCCTGCAGCGACGGCCCGGTGAGCCAGCAGTTCCGTGCGGCCGAGGCGAGTGTGACGGCGATGGCGGTGGGTGAGCAGGGCGCCCTGGTGCGCCGTGTCGGTCGGCAGGCCGATCTCCGCGGCGCCGCTGCCGAGGGCCGCGGCCTGCCGCGTCGGCGTCTGGAGCAGCCCTTCGCGCTGCTGCGGCGCCTGCCGCACCGCGTCACGCAGGGCCTGCCGCGTGTGACCGTCCTCGGTGGCGACAACGACTGGCTGCTGTGCCGTGTCGCGGGGGCCTGCGAACTGACCTTCGCGAAGCCCGGCCTGGCGGTGGTCCACGGCGAGGACCTGGCCGATGCCGCGTCGCCGCTGGTGTTGCGTGACCGCGTCGTGGTACCCGGCACCCCCGCCGGCTGTCTGGTGGCCTACTGGATCCCGGACCGCGCCGTCGGGCGTGCTCTGGCCGACCGTGCCCGCAGTGCCGGGGCGGCGGTGGTGGAGGCCGACGCCTCGCGTCAGGCCCTGGAGCGCTTCCACGAGTCGCCGACGCTGTCGCGGCTGGCCGACCTGTCGCGTTCTCTGGCGACGGCCCTCGAGGCAGCGCGGCGGTCGCCGGCCCTGGCCGCGCCGGGCTCGCCGCTGGTGGCCTTGGCGCAGCGCTGCAATGCCATGGTGGCGGCGGCCTCGGGCATGGACCTGGCGCTGGTGGCCGAGGACGACTGGCTGACACCGCGGCTGCCCAAGACGGTGACCCTGATCACCACCGGTGCGTCAGTCCCGCCGGATGTGCGCCTGGTGGCGCTGGCTGAAGCGCCGCAGCCTGGCGATGTGCAGGTCATTCCCGCGCCGGCCGATGTCGGTTCGAGCCTGGTGCGCGCCCAGGTCGTGCTGCTCTCGGATCGTCACGTCGAGCGCCTGGTCCCGGTGGCCGCCTTTGCGCGGGGCGTCGTGGCCGGCGAGAGCCTGGTGCAGTCGGCGCTGCTCTGGTTCGAGAGCAACCGCCCCCTGCGTCTGCAGGGCCCCGGCGCCGTGCCGGTGGCCCTGGCCGGTCGGGAGACGCAGGCCGAGGTGCACGTGCGCAACATCTCACCCCTCGACCTCAAGGCGTCCTTCGCGGTCAGCGGTCCCGAGGGCTGGACGGTCGCCGTCGAGCCGCCGACGCTGGCCCTGGCCGGTCTGGCGGAGGGCACTCTGCGGCTGCGCCTGACGCCGCCGCCGAGCGCGACCACCCAGAGCGCGCCGCTGGTGCTCAAGGCGACCTGGGTGTCGGGCGAGTCCGAGGGCATCCTGCTGCCGGTGAGCTGCTCGGTGCGCGAACGCCTCGACGTCCTGCGTCAGCCCGCCGCCGCGGCAACGGCCATCGAGCCGACGCCGTCGCGGCTGCGGCAGAAGAACCAGGTGGCGTTCTGGGGTCAGGCCGGCGACCAGGTCGCCGTGCGCTTCCGGAACCGCCGCGTCACCGCCTACCAGGACCGCGTCAAGGTCCGCCTGCTCGACCCCGGCTTCCGTGAGCTCGAGGTGCGCACGGTGGCGGTTGACGAGGCGGCCGACGTGACCCTGAACATCGCCGAGACCGGCGTCTTCCACGCGCTTCTCGACGCGGGCTCGGGCTCGGCCGAGGTCGATGCCGGCGAGCGTCCGTACGCCGAAGTGGCCACCGCCGCCAGCCCGCTGCGGCTCTTCTGCAGCCCGGTGCAGCGCTGGTTCTACGTGACCAAGGGCGCCAGCGAGTTCAGGATCGCGGCCCGCGACGGCGGCCCGAGTGAGACGGCCCGCCTGCGCATCGTCGACCCGCAGGGCCGGGTGGCCTTTGAGCGGGATGGCGCCTGGAATGGCGAGCCGCACGCGGTGACGGTGCCGGCCGGCACCGCCGGGCAGGTCTGGCGCCTGGAGTGCTGGCCGGTCCAGGACCTCTCCCTGTGGCTGGAAGGCGGTGCCTGCCCATACCTCAGCACCGACCCGGGCGAGGTCCCGGCCCCGCTGGCGGAACTGGCGCACCCGTGAGGTCGCTGCCGGCGGGACTGCCGCGCCTTACGGCGCCGCCAGCCGGACCCAGCGGTAGGACATCGGCTCCATCGACAGCGTGAACCTGCCGCCGGTCAATGCGATGGGCTCCTCGGAGAGGGCATCGCGCGCCGCCAGGCCGGCGCCGGTCAGCCCGAGCGCCGCGGTATCGATCTGGACCTCGGCCGTGATCGCAGCAGCGGCCAGGTTCGAGACCACCATCAGCAGGCCGTTCCTGGGGTGACGGTAGGCGCTCGTGCGGATGCCCTCGGGGCCGGCCTTGATCACGGCGGCGTTGCTCCAGTAGGGCAGGAACTCGGCATCCTTCATGCCGAAGCGGTCGTAGAGCCGCCACAGCTCCGAGACCATCGGGAGGTAGTCGGCGCTGGGTCGCACGAGGACGTCGTGGAGGAGGGTGACCGCCAGGATCTGCGGGGTGGTGTACGGCCGCTGGTAACAGAGGAACTCAGCCGGGACGCCCCATTGGCGGCCCATGAACTCGGCCCGGAAGGCATCGAGCGGCAGGACGTCGAGGGCGTACTGCATTTTGTCCACGGCGCCGCCTTTGTCCCACGACAGCGAGCCGAGCTGCTCGCCGTCCCAGCTCGAGGTGCCCCAGCCGAGGGTGGGGATGACCATCACCGTCGAGTTGTGGATATTGATCTGAGCGTCGGGCTTGCGCGATCGGCACAGGACGTAGAGGCGCTTCATGTAGTCGCGGGTGCCGAAGATGTTGCAGGTATCGCCGGTCTTGCCGTCCTCTCGTGTATAGCCACAGCCGTGGTGGCGGTTGCGGCACCACAGCGGCCACTCCGAGCCGTCGAGGTAGAAGCCGTCGATATCGAACTCGTCGATGAGGCGGGCCTGCCGCGCCAGCCAGAGGTTGCGGTAATGGCTTTGCCAGCAGGCGGCGGGAGCGATGTGCGCGTCGCGGTAGCGGTACGGCCACGTCAGGGGCTCGATCAGGTAGTCCTTGTGGTACATCGCCCACTCCGGCGCCTCGTCGGCGCTGAGGGGCGAGGCGTAGAGGAGGAGCTGCATGCCCTTGCGGTGACAGGCCGCCACGAGGTCGCGGAGGTCCTGTTCCTGGCCGGGCGGCACCATGGGGTAGCCCATCCATGACCACTGCGAGTGGAAGCACAGGGTCCGGACGCCGTAGTCGGCCAGGAAGTCGAGGAAGGAGTACTCGGCACCGCGCGGCCTCAGCACCAGGCCCTTGCCAAACCGCCCTTCGCCGACGAACGCCCCGCCGCCGGCCTCGCCGGGTGCCGGGCCGCGGCTGGGCCGGGTCTGCCTGAGGCGTGCCCGGTCCGTGACGTCGGCCGCGTCGAGGGGGTCGAGAAGGAGGGTATGCTCGTCCGGGGCGTAGGGCTGTTCCTCGAGGCGCGGCGCGCGGGCGATATCCGAGACGCGGATCTCGTCCACCGCGAGCGGCGGGCCGGGCCGGCCGATGGCGAGGCGCGCCGTCGTGAGGTCCCTCGGCATCAGGCCGGCGTAGGGCCGTCGGGCCAGCGCGACGCCGTCGACGGCGATGACGAGCTCTTCGCCCCAACTGAAGGCGAGGTGGTGCCACTCGCCCTGCTTCCAGGTGACCGGCGCCTCGAGCGAGGTCACGACGCGGTCGTCGAGGCGCGACCAGATGCGCAGCGCCTGCGCCGGGCCGCACCAGAACAGCCCCGCGTTGGTCTTGGGCTCGACCTCGATGGTCATCAGGCCGACATTCGGGATGCTCAGGTCGCCCTTGCCGGGGCCCTTCGGATCCGAGTCGCATGGCGTCTGGACCCACATCTCGGCGGTGCCGCGGTCGCCGCGGATGGCGCCCGCCGCCGGGTAGGAGACATGGCCGGAGATGGGCGCCGGGCGGTTCTGCAGGCCGTACTGGCTGATGTGGAACGGGCGGTAGTCCCAGACCGTCTTCTCCGGAGACTTTACCGGCGTTGCCTGGAAGCCGAAGGTGTAGCGCAGGGGTGCCTTCACACGCACGCCGGCCAGGAGGCGCAGGCGCAGGACGACGCGGTCGCCCTCGCGGTCGACGGTGATCGCATCCTCGCGGTCTTCGGGAAGCCAGTGCTGAGCGGATTCGCAGAACCACGCAAAGCCGCGGTCGTTGTCGCCCAGCCAGACGAAGGGCTTGAAGCCATGCCGGGCACCCGCCGCCGGCAGCGCCCCGGCGTTGGCCACCGAGCCCCATTTACCCGGGAAGGTGTACAGGTACTCGGCATAGCGCCCATGGAGGGGTATCTCGAGGGTCAGCGCCTCGACGGCGACCTCGTCGGTCGCGCCCGCCGGCCGAATCTCGAGGTCGGTGCGGATCATGCCGTCGTACTCGATGCGCGCCCGGCCCGCGAGGACCAGCCCGCCGCAGGTGGCGGTGCCCTCCATGACGACGTGGTGGCCGTTCTGCTCGCGGATCGTCGGCGCCGCGCCGTCCCAGTCGCGCGGCTGGCCCCCGAGGCGGGCGCGCAGGACGACCGGCGCCGCCAGGATCGGGTTGCCGCCGATCTGAACATCGACCGGCAGCAGGCAGTCACCCAGGCGGTAGGAGCGGCCGTCGGGCAGGACGTCGGCGCCGTTGACCCGGAGGGATTTGTATGGCGGCAGGACGACCTCGTCGGCGCCGGTCGTGTCGTCGAGCCACCACGGGCGGAAGGGCGCCGCGATCTCGCGGGTCGTCTCGAAGATCGTGGTGCCGTCCTGGTCGGCGACGCGGATGGTGAGGGTCATCGCGTCGGCGGCGACGTCGTCGCCTGAGAAGGTCGCCAGCGCCGGCGTGAGGGGCGTCAGGCCGGGCAGGGCGATCGTCCGGATCGTCGCCCCGCCGCGGGCCGCCAGGGCGACCGTGGCCGCGAGGCCCTGGCGTCGGGCGAGCGCCGCGCCGGGGATGACCTCGGCCTCGATCAGGCGGTCGCGGACATAGGCGCGGACGTTGCAGGTCACCGGCGCGGTGGGGGTGAACTGGAACGCCGTGGTGAGGAGGGCGCGGCCGTCCTGTTCGACCGCGAGGCGGGCGCGCCATGGTTTTCCGCTGTTCTGTGCGGCCAGGCCGGGCAGTGCGAAGGGCAGCGCGATGGCGCCGGTGCCGGTGCGTTCCACGCGGATCGGCTCGGCGGCGTTGTCCGCGGCCGGCCAGAGGCGCAGCTCGCAGCGGCTCGGCGCCGGCCCCGAGGTGTTCACGGCGATGGCGCCCTGGCCGACGAAGAGATCGGCGGCGCCCTGCCAGGAGGCCGCCGGGCCGCGGCGGTCGAACTCGAGCCGGCCGAACCGTGCCGGCTCACGGTAGCCAGCCTGAACCGGCGCCCAGCTTCCGAGCAGGGCCGTGTCCCAGGCGCAGTTCAGGCAGAGGTTGGCGCCCCAGGCCGCGCCGTCCGGCGGCGCGGTGACGCCGAGGTCGGCAAAGGGCAGCATCACCTCGGCGTGCCACTGCCCGGCCTCGGCGCTCCCGGCGGCCTGGGCCGTCGGTGCGTTCCAGGTCGCGTCGGTGCCGTGGGCGTCGTAGAGGGCGCCGGCACTGTTGACGATGACGTGGAAGAAATCGCGGCGGCTCTGTCCCGGGTCGAGGAGGATCTCGACGGAGTCGTCCAGGTAGACCTGGCTATCGCGCGTCCGCCGCTGCGCCTGCACCGGCTTTGTGCCGGGCGTGGGGACTGTGACCGCGATGTAGAGCGCCTGGTCGTCGAAGGCCAGTCGGACGTGCGGCTGCACCGCGACCAGTTCCTGCGTGCCGGCCAGGACCAGGCCGGAGACGCCGGCCGCGGTGGTCCACTCGTCCGGCTCAAGGCGGCCGTCGATCCGTGGCGCCGCCGCACAGCGGCCGATGCGCACCGAGGGCGCCTCGGGCTCCCCGCTGTACAGAAAGCCCACCCACAGCACAAGGCCAAACGCCAAGGCGGGGAGGGGACGACGGCGCGACGAGTGCCGGAACAGTCTTCGCAGGACCATCGGCGTTCGCATGGGCGCGGCTCCCTGGAGGGTCCCTCGTGCATCGACAGGCCGCCGTCCCGACACCGCGGCTCCGGCGGCAGGCCACTCCTCAATGCTTAAGGTAGGTACCGATGGCGGCGGTACAAGGCGCCCCGCCGATTGCACAGGGCTGATCGAAGATCGCGTCAGTGCTCGCCTGGTCACCCTGAAGGGGTGCCAGATCGTAGCCGGGGGTCGCGCGAGAGCACGACCCCCGGTAATGCGAACCCACGAACCAAGCACCCTGAAGGGGTGCCAGAACCGGACTCTCAAACAGCCCCGCCGATTGCATCGGTACGCCTCTGCGGCTAGGTTTTGGCGGCGGCGGTCCGGATGGGCCGCGGCCCGACGGCGGGCGTCCGGCGGGCTGCGGCGAGGGCCGTGTCCGGGCCGTTGTTCCGTTGTCTGCCGTGGGTTGCCGTGCCGCCATCCCGCCTGGGATGACGGCAATCTCGGCTTCAGAGAAATGCCGGCAAGCCGGCCGTGAGGACCTCGACCATGAGCATGAAGAAAGTCGCCGTCCTGATGGGCAGCAAGAACGACCTGCCGAAGCTCGAGGGCTGTGTCAAGACTCTCAAAGCCCTGGAGATTCCGGCCGAGGTGCGTGTGATGAGCGCGCATCGCACCCCGGATGTCGTCGCCGGATTTGTCTCAGCGGCGGCGGAGGAGGGCTTTGGCGTGATCATCGCGGCGGCTGGCGGTGCGGCGCACCTCGCCGGTGTGGCAGCGGCGCACACGCTCCTGCCGGTGATCGGCATCCCGGTCGAGGGCGGTGCCCTCAATGGCCTCGATGCCCTCCTGGCGACGGTGCAGATGCCCGGGGGCATCCCGGTGGCGACGGTGGCCATCGGCAGCGGCGGCGCCGTGAATGCCGCCCTGCTCGCCGCCGAGATCCTGGCGCTCGGCGATGAGGCGCTCCTGAAGCGCCTTCGCCTCTACCGCGCGGACCAGCGTGCCAAGGTCGAAGCCGCCGACCGCGAGGTCTCGGGCCAGTATGCCTGAGGGCACGTCCAGCCGGTGGGCGGTCGCGTTGGGCCGGGCGTTGTTCCCGGCTCGTCCCGGCTGGCTCATCGGGCTGCTCTGGGCGGCGGTGCTGGCCCTGTCGGCGCCCGTCGCGGCGGCTGAAAGCCGTGCCCTGGACAAGGCCCGCCTGCGCATCCACTGCGAGACGCCGGCCCTCCTCAGCGCCTGGCAGCGCTTTGCCGCGGGCTGTGTTGCCGAGGTCGAGGAGGCCATCGGGCCGCCCGGCGATACGCTGCCGACGCTGACGGTGCGTTTCGGGGCGGCCGCACGGTCGACGACGACCCCGGCGACGAATCCCTTCGTCCTGGACTTCGCCGCGGAAGCGCCCATCGAGGTGGTCACCCACGAGCTGCTGTCGGCGCTCCTGCGCCGTCAGGTCACCGACCCCGGCGCGGCCCGTCCGCCGCGTCTGCCGGCGACCGGCTGGCTGGCGGCGGCACTGACCAATCGCGTGCTCTTCGGTCAGCGCGAACGCTACGGCCGCGTGGTGCCGGATTTCGAGCCGGCGCGCTTCGCCTTCCAGCGCGGCGCCTACCCGGACATCGAGCGGCTGCTCGAATCGCCGGTGTCGCCCGGGCAGACCATACCCTACCGCCTGTACGCCCTGCACTGCGACCTCCTGGCCCTGTGCGTCTGCGAATCGACTGACCTGGAGGCGCTCTCGCGTCTGGTGGCGCTCGACGCCAGCGGCCGCGCGCCCGCGGAGGCGCTGGCCTTCGTCCTGGCCGAGAGCCTGGCCCCCGGCGAGGCCCTGCAGTCGTGGTACCAGCGCACCGCCGAGGATGTCAGCCGGCGCGGCCGCCGTCCGAGCGACACCGAGAGCGTGGCCATGCGTTTCGAGACCCTGGCCTCGGTGCCGGTGGTGGCTCCCGGCGAGCACGACTTCCGCGGTCAGCGTCAGCCCCTGGAGGAGGTCCCCGGGAGCCTCGCCGGGCTGGCCGACGACGCCGAGGCCCGCCATCGCCTCCTGCGTGAGTTCTTCGAACTGGTCAAGGATGCCCCGATGCTCCTGCAGCAGCCCCTGGCGCAGTACGCCGACGCCTGCCAGGATCTCGGCTCGAGCCGCCAGCGCAGCGTCCGCAGTGCCATGCGCAAGGCCCGCGCCGGCGTCGAGGCCGCCCTGGCACGACAGCGCCTCCTGGATGCCTGGCTGGACGAGCAGGAGCGCCGTTTCATACCGGCCGAGAAGCGCTTTGCGCTGCCCCTCGATGTCGTGCGCCGCGCCGCCCAGGCCGAGCGCGACTGGGACCCGGCCCTGCACCGCCGTCTCGATGAACCGCCGCCCTGAGAGGCGCCGCGCGGCGGCACGGCCCAGGGCTGATCGAAAGTCCGGTTCTGGCACCCCTCCAGGGGGCATGGCCTGCAATCGGCGGTTCCGGGGGTCGTACTCTGCACGACCCCCGGCTACGATCTTGCACCCCTCCAGGGTGACCGAGAGAACGCTGACGCGATCTTCGATCAGCCCTGGGCACGGCCCGTCGTGGGGGGCGGCAACGGCTCGCAGGGGCTAAGGTAAGGGCCGGTGCGGCTGCCGTCGGCGGCGCGCCGCCCGGGCTTCCGGACCGTGAGGAGGAGCGCACCATGAAGATCGCCGTGGTCGGGACGGGTTCCGTCGCCAAGGACTGCTACCTGCCCTTCCTCAAGACGCAGAAGGACGTCGCCCTGACCTACTTCAGCCGCACCCGCGCCAAGGCCGACGCCTGCGCCGCGGCCTTCGGCGGTACGGTCCGCGAGTCGTTGCCGGCGCTCCTGGCGGACGACCCGGATGCGGTCCTGGTGCTGACCCGTGAGACGGCGCGGGCGGGGGTGCTGCGCGAGCTGATCCCCCTGCGGCCGCGGCGGCTCTTCCTGGAGAAGCCGCTGGTGGCGCAGGGCGGCCAGGACAACGTCAGCGAGGACGACTTCGCAATCGCGCGCGATCTGATGGCGGCGCTCCATGGCCAGGGCTGCGAGACCGCTATGATCTTCAACTACCGCTTCTTCGAGCAGACGATCGCGGCTCGCGAGATCGTCGCGCAGCGCCGCTTCGGCACGCCGGTCAATGCCGTGGCCATGGTCAACTACGCCTGCTGGAGTCACTGCATCGACCTGCTGCACCACCTCGTCGGCCCGGCGGAGAGCGTCACCGCGCAGGCCAGCGGCATGACCTTCGGCAAGGACAGCGTCCCCGACCTGGCGGCCAGCATCCGTTTTGTCGGCGGCGCCGCGGGGACGATCCTCGGGACGTGGTCGATGAACTTCGGCTTCCCGCTGTTCGAGCTGACGGTCAACTACAGCGGCGGCCGGGTGCACCTCCGCTGCCTGGATGGCGACCTCGAGATCCTCGACTACAGCACCCACCGGCACGAGGTCCTGTCGCTGACGCGCAACACCTCACGATGGGACCAGTACCGCGCCTCGTTCGGGCGCTCGCTCGGGGCCTACCTGGACAGCCTGCGGCAGGGCACGCCGCCGCCGGTGCCAGGCTCCGCCGGCCTGGAGGAGCTGCGTTTCGAGGCTGGGCTGCGTCGTGCCGTGCGGCTGGGCCGCGCCGTGGTCCTGTCCGAGGAGTTCCCCTGTTAGTTAAGGTATGGTAAGGAGTCGGCGATGCGCACCTTGAAGCTCGAGGGAGAGGGCCGCTGTCGGCTGGTCGAGGTCCCGGATCCCGTTCCCGGCCCCGGCCAGGTGGTCATCCGGACGATAGCGTCGGCATTGTGCGGCAGCGAGCTGAAGCCGTACCGCGGTGCTGGCGTGGCGTCGGGCAACTCCGGCCACGAGGCCATCGGCCGGGTGGAGGCGCTCGGTGACGGCGTCGAGGGCCTCCGCCTCGGCGACCGTGTCGGCGTCTCGGCCATCGCGGGCTGCGGGCAGCCCGACTGCGACGCCTGCCGTCACGGCCAGTCGACGTGGTGCTCGCACTTCCACTTCACCGGCGGCATGCACGCCGAGCGCTTCGTCACCTGGGCGACGGGCTGTCTGCCGCTGCCTGCGGACATCCCGGACGACGCCGGGGTGCTGGTCAGCGGCGACGGCTTTGGGGTGCCCTACCACACCAGCCGCAAGCTGACCTCGCCGGAGGTGCGTCGTGTGGCGGTCTTCGGCCTGGGGCCGATTGGCCTGGGGCAGGTCCTCCTGCAGAGCTACCTCGGCCGCGAGGTGATGGCGATCGACGTGAATACCGACCGCCTGGGGCTGGCCGAGCGCCTCGGCGCGGCGGTGCGGATCGCGGCGCGCGAGCATGACCCGGTCGCGGCGGTACGCGCGGCGACGGGGGGCCGCGGTGCCGATGTGGCGATCGAGGCGGCCGGGGTGCCCGAGACGGCCCGGCAGTGCTTCCGGGCGGTGCGCACCGGCGGCATGGTCGTCTTCAACGGCGAACAGCCGGCCGTCGAGCTCTCCCCGAGTGACGACTTCATCCGCCGCGATGTCCAGGCGGTCGGGGCGTGGTTCTTCCAGGTCGGCGAGTTCCCGGAGATGGTGCGGCTGTACCGCGCCGGCTGCGACGTGACACGCCTGATCACCCACCGCTACGCCTTCGAGGATGCCCCCGATGCCTTCGCGGCCTTCGCAGCCGGGCGGACCGGCAAAGTCCTCCTGACCTACGGCGGCTGATCTGACGAGTCGCGTCGGCGAGGACCCAGGCCGAGGCGCGGCCGGGCTCACCAGGTCATGCGCACCTTGACGCCGCGCTCATGGAGGTAGCCCTTGAGCTGGCCGATGGTGACACCGCCGAAGTGCGTCATGCTGGCGACGAGGGCGGCATCGGCGGCGGCCGTGGTGAGGACCTCGGCGAGGTGCTCCGGCCGGCCGGCGCCGCCGGAGGCGATGACGGGTATGCCGACCCCGGTGGCAATGAGTCGGGTCAGGGTCAGCTCGTAGCCCTCGCAGGTGCCATCGGCGTCGATGCTGTTCAAACAGATCTCGCCGGCGCCGAGCGCCTCGGCCTGGCGAGCCCAGCGCAGGGCGTCCAGGCCGGTGCGGCGTCGGCCGCCATGCGTGACGACCTCATAGCCGCTCGGAATCGCCGCCGAGGCCCCGACGCGCAGGACATCCATGCCGAGCACGACGCACTGGCGGCCGAAGGCGGCGGCGCCCTGGCGGAGGAGGTCCGGATTGGCCACCGCGCCGGAGTTCAGGCTGACCTTCTCGGCGCCGGCCAGGAGGACGGCCCGCATCGCCTCGAGGCTGTTCAGGCCGCCGCCGACGGAGAAGGGAATGAAGATGCAGCGGGCCACCTGACGCACGACCTCGATCATGATGCCGCGGCCCTCGGCCGAGGCGGTGATGTCGTAGAAGACCAGCTCATCGGCGCCCTGGTCGTAGTAATAGCGCGCCATCTCGACCGGGTCGCCGATGTCGACGTTGTCCTTGAAGCGGACGCCCTTGGTGGTCCGGCCGTCGCGGACATCAAGGCAGGGAATGATGCGTTTGCTGAGCATGGCCGGGCAGTCCTCAGGCGGGTGTCCAGGTGCAGAAGTTGCGCAGGAGCTGCAGGCCGGGCCGGCCGCTCTTCTCGGGGTGGAACTGGAAGCCGATCACATTCCCGCATGCCACGCCGGCGGCAAAACGACGGCCGTAGACCGCCGTCGCGCAGACCGCCGACGGCTCCGGCTCCGGGTAGTACGAGTGCACGAAGTAGAACTCGCTGTCGGCCGGGAGGCCATCGCGGAGCGGCATCGACCGGGTGAACTCGACGCGGCTCCAGCCCATGTGCGGGACCTTCAGCGGACCCTGGCCCGCCTCGGTCATGCCGTCGGGAAAGCGCACGACCCGACCGCGGAAGAGCCCGAGCAGGTCGACGCCGCCATCCTCGTCGCTGTGCTCGAAGAGGATCTGGAAGCCCAGGCAGATCCCGAGGAAGGGCTTGCCGCTCGCCACCGCCGCCCGCAGGGGCTCGACCAGGCCGAGGCGGCGGAGGTGGTGCATGGCGCTGGCCGCGGCGCCGACACCCGGGAAGATCAGCCGTTCGGCGGTCGCGATGTCGGCCGGGTCAGAGCTGATGCGGGCCGGGAAGCCGGCTGCCGCGGTCGCCGCGGCGACGCTGGTGAGGTTGCCGGCCTCGTAGTCGACAATGACAATCATGGGGGAGTCCCTCGGACCGAACACAGCCACAGCGGCCGGTGCAAGCCCGAACTATAGCCACGCACGACCCCCACGGCAACGCCGTCTGCCTGCCGCCCGGGGCTGATCGACGATCGCGTCGGCGCCCACCCGGTCACCCTGGAGGGGTGCAAGATCGCACCACCGCCCCGGCGGCACGCCGCCGGGGCGGTGGGTGCGAACCACGCGTGCCGATGGCGTGTCCGAGGGGAGTGCCCGGGCCGCGGTGCCGTGGTGGTGCCGCGGCCGGCTCCGGCCTGCATCGTCTCGCCGGGACGCTGGAAAGGACCTGTCTGGCGCCATGCCTGAACTGCCTGAAGTCGAGACCATCGTGCGCAGCCTCCGGCCGCATCTCCGCGGTGCGGTCATCCGTGATGTGGCGGCTCCCAGCGGACGACTGCGCCACCCGGTCGACGTCGAGGCCCTGCGTTCGGCCTGCTGTGGCCAGGCCATCGTCGAGCTCCGCCGGCGCGCCAAGTACATCCTGGTCGACCTGTCCTCCGGGACGGCGCTGGTGCTGCATCTGGGCATGACGGGCGCCTTCCGGGTCGTGCCGTCGGCGGCGCCGGCGGCGCCCCACGAGCGCGTCGTCTGGCTCCTGGAGGACGGGCGGAGCTGGCGCTTTATGGATCCGCGGCGCTTCGGGTCGGTGCAGGTTTGTACGTCCCCCGGAGCGGATGGCCTGCCCGCGGCGCTCGCCGGGCTTGGCCCGGAGCCCCTCGAGGCGGGCTTCGATGGCGAGTACCTCTACCGGCGTACGCGCGGCCGCGATCGACCGATCAAGAACCACATCATGGACCAGGCGGAGGTCGTCGGCGTCGGCAATATCTACGCCAGCGAAGCCCTGTTCCGTGCCGGCATCAGCCCGCGCCGACGCTGCGGCACGCTCAGCCGAAAGGCCCTCGAACGGCTCGCCACGGCGATCCGTGAGGTCCTCAGCGAGGCCATCGCGGCCGGGGGGACCACCATCGACGACTTCCGTGACATCGACGGCAGCGAGGGCCACTTTGCCGTCAATCTGCAGGTCTACGGCCGCCCGGGCCAGGACTGCCTGCGCTGCGGTCTCGCCGGCGGCATACGACGCCTGGTCCAGGCCGGGCGGTCGACGTACTGCTGCCCGCGCTGTCAGCGCTGAAGGCGCGATGACACCAGCCACGCTGGGAAAGGGCCCCAAGGGACTCAAGGGATAGCAGGGACTCAAGGGACCCCGCGTGGCGGTCTTCCGGGAGCGCCGAGCGTCGGCTCGGCATCTGCCCGGGCGCCGTGGGCGGCGGCCGGGAGGTCCGCGGACGGCGCCGTGGGCGGCGCCCGCGATGGGGCTTGTATGGAACACCGCACCGTTGTGCTGTCGGTGCCGCAACGGCTCGTGGACGCGTTCGCGTCTGTGGACACTCGCGCTCCAGCACACGTGGCGAGCGATGGTTCGCCTTGCCATACCCGGCGTTCTCCGCCGGTGAGGGTGGTGCAGCGTCGGCTGTCAGGCGGCGCCGGCGGCCTTAGCTGACCCGCGCCACCTGGGCCAGGATGCGCAGGAGGACATCGCAGGGCCACCGCGTGAGGGCCTCGGCGCCCAGGCGGGCGCGCTCGGGGTGTCCGGCGGCGATGGCGGCGACGAGGGCGCGTGCGGCGCCGTCGGGATGGTCCGCGGGCGCCGTCTCGGCCGGCATCGGCTGGGCGGTGCCGTGGAGGCCGCGGTCGGCGAGGAGGATGGCGAGCTGTTCATCGAGGCGGCCGGCCTTGGCCATGCCCTCGCCGCCGACGGTATAGGTCACGCCGCTGCCGGCGCGCGCCAGGACGTCCTTCCACCAGGTCTCGGCCGCCTTCCGGTCGCCGGCGTGCGCCGCGAAGAGGCCGAGGAGGCATCGTGCCAGCCGGCTGTGTTCGCCGAGGTAGCCGGCGGCGCCGAGGTTCTCGGGGTACTCGAAGACGGCCTGGCAACGCGCTGTCGCCAGGGCCCGGTCGCCGTTGAGGAAGGCGTCCACGGCGTCAACCAGAAGGGCATCGACGTAGAGACGCCGCACGCTCGTGCCGCCCTCGACGACACTGAACTGCCTCGCGATCAGTCGATCCAGGGCCGCGGCGGCGCGGCCGCGGTCGAGGTTGAGGCGTGCCAGGGCGAAGGTGACATCGCCGCGCTCGTCCCAGGCGGCCGGGCGCGTGGTCCAGAGTGCCTCGCGATGGGCGGTGTCGTGCTGGGCCCGCCAGACCTCGTCGAGCTGCAGGACGAGGCGGCGGTCGGCGGGTCGCACTGCCAGGGCCTTCTCGAGGTGCGCGGCCGCCAGGGCGGGCTGCGCCCCCGGGCCGGCATACCAGTCCGCCAGGGCCTTGCAGGCCAGGGCGCGGGCGGCGCGGTGGGCGTCGTCGACATCGTCGACGATGCGTTCCAGCTCCTTGCGGGCCGGGGCGAGTGCCGTGGTGTCGGTGCCGGCCAGGGCACGGGCGGCGACGGCGCGGGCGGTGCCGACGGGCGCCTCGGCGGCGCGCGACAGGAGTCCCAGCGCCTCGTCAGTGCGGTCGTTCTCGGCCGCGGCGGCACCGGCCAGGAGGGTCAGGGCGCCATGATCCTCGGGCGGCAGGCGGTGCCGGGCGCGGTCGATCAGGCAGACCATCTCCCAGGTGGAGGGGACCACCCAGTCGACCGCCGATCCAGCCAGGATGGCGTAACGCCTGGCGATGTCCTCGAGGCCGAGGGCCGCGGCGGCATCCATGGCCAGGAGAGCCGCCAGGGGGTGAAGCCAGCAGGGCTGCCCGGCCTTGATGGCGGCATCGAGGTAGGCCAGGACATCCGTATGGAAGCCGGCCCGCCAGTAGAGCAGCATGGCCTCGAGGACGTAGGCGGCACGGTAGGCCTGTCCCCACGGCCGGTCCGCGGGCAGCTCGGGCAGCGCGAGCGGCTCCACGGCGGGCGTGGCGAGGCGCCCCGGCGACGCGAGGCCCTGGATCTGGGCCTCGATCTCGTGGAAGAGCGTGAACGGGGTCTCCGTGCGGTCCTTCAGGCAGGCCTTGGCCGCGGCACGGTCGCCGCAGTGGCGATGCACCGCTGCCAGGAGGGCGCGGGCGTCGACGGCCTCCGGGCGGGCCGCCAGGAAGGCCTCCAGGAGTGGAATCGCCTCGGGCAGATGGCCGGCGAGGATCTCGATGTCGGCGAGGAGCCGCAGCATGGCCGGCGCCAGGGCGGGGTCGCGTCGGGCCGCGAGGATGTGGTCCCATGCCGCGGTGTAGTGGGCGGGCTGAGCCTCGAGGCGGTAGAGCCGTGCCGCGGCGGCCGCCGCCACGGCGTGCAGGCGGGGCTGGTCCGGGGTCTCCTGAAGCGCGGTATGGAGG
>JAGVUW010000340.1 GCA_019136035.1 Verrucomicrobiota bacterium
CGCGGCCTTGACGTCGGCCCGGCACCGGCCACATTATCAGCGACTACGGTGGGCGCCGGCAGGCATACCACCTCTGCCGTGGCCGCGCGCTGCGCGCGGCGTCCGGGGCCCGGCGGTGCACTCAGCCGAACGCGGAGCGAGGATCGAGCACCGATGAGTACGATGATGATCGTGGCGAGTGTCCTGATGGCCATCGGCGTAGGCTGGTCCATCGGCGCCAACGACGCGGCCAACTCCATGGGCACCGCCGTCGGCTCGCGGGTGCTGACCCTGCGTCAGGCCATCGTGCTGATTGCGGTCTTCGGCTTCCTGGGGGCCTTTCTGCAGGGCGCCCATGTCAGCAAGACCATCGGCAAGGGCATCGTCGATATGAGCGCCCTGGCGGCCGCTGACGCCTCGCGGGTGGCCCTGACAGCGATGCTGGGTGCCTGTCTGTGGGTGGTGGCGGCGACCTACTGGAAGATGCCGATTTCGACGAGTCACTCGATTGTCGGGGCTGTGGCGGGTGCCGGTCTGGCGCTGCCGGGCCTGCCGGCCAGTGAGATCCAGTGGGGCGTCCTGCGCGGCATCTTCGTGTGCTGGCTGCTGACGCCGGCCGGCGCCGCCGTCATCGGGTACATCCTCTACATCGCCATGCGCTGGCTCTACCCGCGCCTCGTGCCTCGACGCTACTACCGTCGCACCCTGCGCTGGCTGATCATCCTCAGCGGCTGCTACGTCGCCTTTTCCTGGGGCGCCAATGACGTCGCCAACGCCACCGGCATCCTCATGGGCGCCGGTGTCCTTTCCGCCAACGTCAGCGTCATCCTCGGCGGCGCCGCCATCGTGGTCGGCATCGTCACCTGGGGCCACAAGGTCATCGAGACGATCGGTTCCGGCATCGCGCAGATGGTCCCGCTGATGGCCTTTACGGCGCAGTTGGCCAGCGCCATCAACGTGCACGTCTACACCGTGATGGGGGTGCCGGTCTCGACGAGCCACTCGATTGTCGGGGCGATTTTCGGCATTGGCCTGGTCCAGGGCATGCGCGTCGTCAACCTGCGCATCCTGCGTGAGATTGTGGTCTGCTGGGTGGCGACTCCGTTCACCTCGGGCCTCCTTAGTTTTGTCGTGCTCAAGATCAGTGTCTGGCTCTGGCCGAGTCTGCAGTAGGATAAGGAGAGGCGACGTGAAAGGCACACGGAACATCCTGGGCTGGCTGGGCATGGAAGAGGCCCATAGCGTCATGCGCGAGGCCGAGCTGCATATCCAGGAGACCTGCAAGACGGTCACCTACCTCGCCGATGCGGTGGCGGCTTTTCTCGCGGGCGACCTCAACGCCAAGATGGCCGCCATCATACAAGTTAAGGAGAGCGAGCGGGTCGCTGACAAGCTCCTCTGGAAGATGATCGAAGAGCTCTCCGGGCAGCTCCTGGTGCCGCCGGACCGCGAGGACCTGCTGCGCTTCGTGACCGCCCTGGACAAGATTGCCGACACCACCAACAAGGCGGCCCGGCTCCTGGCCTTCATCGAGAACCGCCCGCCGGACGAGGTCCTGCGCAATATCGTCATCAGCGTCCAGATCATCGTCCGGGGCGCGGACATGCTGCGCGAGGCCGTCCGCGCCGCCGTGCGCAACGACACCGCCAAGGCCCTGCAGCTCTGCGCTGAGGTCGAGCGCTGCGAACACGAGGCCGACGACCAGAAGCGCGTCCTCATCTCGGCGGTGCTGCGCGCCCGGCTTGAGGCCGCCGACCTGCTCCTGTGCTACAACCTGGCCGAGGCCCTGGAGTCCATCACCGACCGCATCGACACCGCCTCCGACCACATCAAGAGGCTCAACGTCAAGGCCAAATGATGGCGACGACGCAGCAGAGCGGCTACCTGACCCTCGCCGGCCGGCACCTCTATGTCACGGCGTTCACGCCGGCCGCCGCGCCCCGGGCGGCGGTCCTGCTGCATGAGGCCTTCGGCGAGGAGAAGAAGAGCGCCTTCCGGGTGATGGTGCGCCTGGCCCGCCAGCTCGCGGCCCAGGGCGCCGCGGTGGTGCGCTACGACCCCAGCGGCACCGGCGAGAGCAGCGGCGACGCCGCGGCGGCCACCTGGGAAGACTGGCAGGCCGAGGCGCTCGGCATGGCGCAGTGGACGCGCGAGCGTTTTGGCGGGGTGCCGTGGTACGCCGTCGGGGTCCGCCTCGGCGCCTTTGCCGCCCTGCATGCGGCCAGCCACGCCGGCGCGGCCGGTGTCGTCCTGGTCGAGCCGGTGCTCTCGGGCGAGGACTGCCTGCGCGACCTGGAGCGCCGTCAGCTCATCAAGCAGGCGGTGACCGGCGCCGACGGCGCCGACGCGGCCGGCAGCGCCGAGCGCTGGGCCCGCGGCGATGCCGCCGATTTCGGCGGCATCCCGGTCGGCGCCCGCCTGGCTGAGAGCCTGCGCCGCGAGGTCCTCTGTCAGCGCCTCGAGGGCCTCCCGGCGGTCTGTCCGCTGCAGGCGATACGGGTCTCGGGCGGCAGCAGCTTCCCGCCTGCCTGGGCGACCCTGACGGCGCGCGCCGCGGCGACGCCGCCCGGCCGGGCGGTGGTGGTGCGTGACAAGCCCTTCTGGGGCCAGATCGAGTACTACGAATCCGACGCCGTGCTGCGCGAGGTCGGCGCCTTCCTCAGCGCCGCCGGCGGTCTGGCTGCACCACCGGAGGGCTCCTGACCTTGCGCTGCCGCTGCTGTCATGGGCTCCTGGTCGGTGCGGTGCTGCTGGCTCTCGGCGGCCAGCCCGCCGCCCGGGCGCAGATTCGGGCCGGCCTGGAGGGCCTCGACTGGCAGTCGCCCGAGACCATGCACGCCCGCGAACGCGCCCTCGTCGACGCCCTCGCCGAGCCCATGCTCGCGGCCCGCGACTGCAGCGCCGCGCTGCAGTGCTGGTTCGACGCCCGGACCGCCGACGCGCGCGGCGATAAAGACGCCGCCCTGAAGGCCTGGGATGCCGGCATGAAGGCCCTCGCGGCGCCCCTGCCGTCATTGCCCGAGCCTGCCGCGCCCGACCTCTCCCAGATTCGCCTCGTGTCAGTTCAGCGCCTCAGCGGCGCCGAGCTCTACCTGGTCGACGGCATGGTGGTCCGCTGGAAAAGCGCCGTCGGCACGCAGTATGGCCTCTGCATGACGCCTTCTTCGCGGCCCGCGGGGCACCGTTTCCCGCTGCTGGTCTACGTCCATGGCGGCCTCGAGGGCCTGAAGGCCGACGAGGTCATCTGGCTCGCTGAGCAGTGTCGGCAGGGCTATGCCGTCCTGGCGCCGGCGCTGGGGGGGCAGCCCCTAGTCAGCGGTTCGCTGCCGGAACTGGCGGCGTTGTGCAGCGAGGGCGTGGCGGGTGACGCCGCGGCTGATGTCGCCGAGGTCATGGCCATGATGCAGGGCGCTCGCGCGTCGGCGGTGGTCCGGGCCGATCGCTGTGCCGTGCTGGGCCTGGGGCACGGCGCCACGGTGGCGCTGCTGGCGGCGGCGTGGTCAGGGATGCCGTCGTGCGTGGCGGTGGCGGAGGCACGGCGGCTTAATCCCTTCCGCGCCTACCTCGCCCGCCTGCAGCGCGGCGAGAATACCTGGCCCGAGTGGGCCACCTTCTGCAA
>JAGVUW010000261.1 GCA_019136035.1 Verrucomicrobiota bacterium
GAAGGGGCCGAACGGGTTGTCGATGGGCTGGTGGTTGCCGGCCGCCGTGACCTGGTGGAGGTGGTAGCCGACGACCTGATCGCCGACGCTGGCGTACCACCGTCCGAGGGTCCATCGTGTGGCGAGGGGGCCGTTGTTGCGGGCGTGTCCGATGTCGAGGTGCATGCCGATCTGCAGGCCGGTGCTGCCGAGGCGCTGTCGGAGGGCCTGGATCCAGCCGAGGCATTCGTCAGGAAGGCAGCCGAAGGTGCGGCGTTCGTCATTGGCCTCACCGCGGGCGATGTGGAGGTTCTCGATGCCGATGGTGACGCCGGCGTCGAGGAGAGGCGGCAGGGCCTCGGCGCAGGCGTGCAGGCAGCATTCCCGGGCGCGGCCGTCGGGATGCAGGTCGCCGAGGGCCCCTCGCGGTGGGTGCACGGTGACCTGATCGACGCCGAGGTCCATGGCCAGGCGCACGGCCTCGCGCCAGGCCGGCCGGCCGGTCACAGCCCCCGCGGCGGCGTCCCAGCGCAGGTTGGTGAGGTGCAGCGAGAGGCGCCGTCCGCCGGCGGCGCGCCAGCGCCCTACGGCCTGTCGCAGCGCCGCCGGGTCGGCCAGCGCGGCCGCGTCAGCGCGCAGCTCGAGGCAGGGCGCGGCGAGGTCGGCGGCGCGGGCGGTGTCGGCGAGGGTGCGGTCCATCGCCGAGAGGCCGAGGAGGCCGAGCCACTCCTGGCGGCGTTCGGCCGGCCAGGTGCGCGGGTCGGCGTGAGGGAAGGCGACGTCGTGGCGTTGCCAGGTGCCCCGCTCGCGGGTGAAGAGGCTCAGTGCCGGCGGCGCGGCCTTGGCCTTATCGGGGTCGAGGCCGCGGACGAGGTGGACCGGGATACCGGCAAAGGCGTTCGCCGCGTCGAGGTGCTTGTGGCCGACGATGATCACCTCGACGCCGGTGCCGTGGAAGACCCCGGCGAGCCAGTCGCGGTCGTCGTCGGGCCATTCTGCCGGTGGCCAGTGTGTGACCACGGCCACCGGCGCGGTGCCGGCCTGACGGAGGCGCTCCTGGAAGCGCGCCCGTTCGGCGTTGCCGATAGCGCCGTCGGCGCTGTCGAGTCCGACGACGTAGACGCCGCCGGCGGTGGCGGCGCCGGGCTCGGACAGGCCCGGGCGCAGGGCCGCCGCGGTGGCGGGCGTCCGCAGGTCGGCATTGCCGGGGGTGATCACGCGTGGCAGGGCGGAGGCATCGAGGGCGCTGAACAGCCGCGCCGCGGCGCCGTCCTCACCGGCGGCCGTGAGGTCGCCGGCGAGGGCGACGAGGTCGGCGCCGGCCGCGGCCGCGGCAGAGAGGGCCCAGCGCAGCGACGCCTCCTGAGCGCTCTCGGCGCAGTCCGGGAGGTGCGTATCGGCGATGACGGCGAGTCTCATGGGAGCATGGTGCCTGAAAGCGACGGCATGGCGACCCCGGGTGCAGCGGCGGGCCGCACTGCCGCGGCGTCCTCGTCGTCGAGGCCGAACTGGGCGCGGCATCTCCCGGCGTCGGCTGGCGCCGGGGTCACTCCCACTCGATGGTGCCGGGCGGCTTCGAGGTAATATCGTAGACAACGCGATTCAGTCCACGTACCTCGTTAATGATACGGCTGGAGATGCGTCCGAGCAGGTCGTGCGGCAGGTCGACCCAGTCGGCAGTCATGCCATCGGAGGACTGCACCACGCGCAGGGCGACGGCCTTCTCGTAGGTGCGGCAATCGCCCATGACGCCCACCGACTTGACGGGCAGGAGCACGGCGAAGCTCTGCCAGACCTTGTAGTACCACCCCGAGCGTATCATCTCCTCGAGCACGATGCGGTCGGCCTGCTGCAGGAGCGCCACATTTTCGCGGGTGACCTCGCCGAGGATGCGGACGGCCAGGCCGGGGCCGGGGAAGGGCTGTCGCCAGACCATCTCGTGGGGCAGGCCGAGCTCCTCGCCGATGGCGCGGACCTCGTCCTTGAAGAGCATGCGCAGGGGCTCGACGAGCTGTTCGAAGCCGAGTTCGGCGGGCAGGCCGCCGACGTTGTGGTGGCTCTTGATGGTATCGGCGTGCTTGCCGATGCCGGAGCTCTCGATGACATCCGGGTAGGTGGTCCCCTGGGCCAGGAAGCGCGCCTGGGGTATGCTGGCGGCGGCCTGGCGGAAGACCTCGACGAAGGTGGTGCCGATGAGGCGTCGTTTCTGCTCGGGTTCGGTGACGCCGGCGAGGCGCTGGAGGAAGATCTCCGAGGCATCGACCATGCGGATGTTCATGTGCAGGTGCTGTCCGAAGACCTGTCGCAGCTCGCGCGCCTCGTCGTGACGCATGACGCCGTTATCGACGAAGACGCAGTGGAGGCGGTCGCCGATGGCGCGGTGCAGGAGCGCGGCGGCCACGGAGCTGTCGACGCCGCCGCTGAGGCCGAGGAGGACGGCGCCGTCGCCGACCTGATTGCGGACCTCGCCGATGGCGCGCTCGATGTAGTGCGAGGCGGTCCAGGTGCCGGCGCAGCCGCAGATGCGTCGGGCGAAGTTATGGAGGATCTGGCGGCCCTCCTCGGAGTGCTCGACCTCGGGGTGGAACTGCACGCCCCAGATGCGGCGCTCCGGATGCCACACCGCCGCCCAGGGCACGGCCTCGCTGCTGGCGATGGCCTCGAAGCCCGGGGCGCCCTGGACGACCTCGTCGGCGTGGCTCATCCAGACCTTCGTCACCGGCGCGACGCCCTGCAGGAGCGGGTTGTCGCGGCGCTGGCTGAGGAGTGCCGGGCCGTACTCGCGGGAGCCCGAGCGCTGGACGGTGCCGCCGAAGTGCCGGGTGATCCACTGCAGGCCGTAGCAGACGCCGAGGACGGGCAGCCCGAGGTCGAAGAGCGCCGGGTCGCAGCCGGGGGCGTCGGGGTCGTGCACGCTGGCCGGCCCGCCGCTGAGGATGACGCCGGCGGCGCCGCGGGCGCGGATCTCGTCGGCGGGGATCATGCTGTCGACGATTTCGCTGTAGACATTGGCCTCGCGGATACGCCGGGCGATGAGCTGGGTGTACTGCGAGCCGAAGTCGAGGATGAGGATCTGCTCGGTGGCGAGGTGGCTCATGGTGTGATCAGGCCTTGGCGATGAGTGTCCGGAAGCGCTTGAAGAGGTACGACGCATCGTGCGGCCCGGGTGCCGCCTCGGGGTGGTACTGCACGCAGAACAGCGGCATCTCGCGGTGCTGGAGGCCCTCGACGGTATTGTCATTGAGGTTGACGTGGGTGATCTCGGCGGCCGCCGGGAGGCTGTCGGGGTCGACGGCGAAGTTGTGGTTCTGGCTGGTGATCTCGACGCGGTGCGTGGTCAGGTCCATCACCGGGTGGTTGCAGCCGTGGTGGCCGAACTTGAGGCGGTAGGTGCGTCCGCCGAGGGCGCAGCCGATGAGCTGGTGGCCGAGGCAGATGCCCATGATCGGGACGCGTCCGAGGAGCTTACGGATGGCCTCGATGGCGTAGGTGACGGCGGCCGGGTCAGCCGGGCCGTTGGAGAGGAAGACGCCATCGGGGCGCAGAGCCAGGACGGCCTCGGCGGTGGTCTGCGCCGGCACCACGGTGACGCGCATGCCCTGGCGGCGGAGCTGCCG
>JAGVUW010000467.1 GCA_019136035.1 Verrucomicrobiota bacterium
GGCGGTGGCCTCGGCGGTTCCGGGCGTCGCGGTGCCGCCGGTGCCGCCGGCGGCCTTTCCCGAAGCCATCGGGGACCGCCGCGACCTGGCGGCGGCGCGGTCGGCGCTCGCGGCTCACCGGGGCTACGTCGAGGGCCTCCAGGCGAGCCTGCTCGCCAGTTTCGGGGCGTCCACCGACTGGCTGCTCGAGAGTCTGCGCAGCAAGGCCGAGAAGATCCGTCGGGGGCTGGAGGCCTCGCGCGGGCCCGAGGCGATGGCGCTCGAGGCGCGCATCGAAGGCCTGCGGCGTCAGCTCGAGAGCCGTGACGACGGCCTCTACGCCGCCATGGACCAGAGCGAGCGGCAGCGCCGTCTTGACACGCTGGACCAGGCCGGGGGCTTCCTGGAGGTCCTCGGGTCGCTCGGCGGCGGCCCGGCCGTGCAGGCCCGCATCGATGCCGCGGCGGCCGCCCTGGCCGGCCTCCGGCAGGTCATCCCGGCGCCCAGTCCCGAGGGCCGCCGGCTGCGGCTGGTGCAGGAGCTGGCCGAGTTGCGGCGGGCTCAGAGCGAGCTGGTCAAGGCCGGCCACCAGCTCCGCGGCGAGGAACTGGCCAGCCATCTGGAGGCCGTCTACCGCGATGTGGCCGGCGCGGTGCAGACCTCGTGGGCTGCCGACGACTGCCTGGAACGCCTGCGCAGTCGTCTCGATCTGGATGACGCCGCCCTCGAGGCGCTGTCGCGTCAGCGTGACGAGGTGCGCGGTCGCGGCCTGGCCAAGGCGGTCCTGCTCCTCCTGAGCGGCGTGGCGGCGGCGCTGCTCCTGCGGGTGGTGGCCGATGTCCTCACGGCCCTCTTCGATGCGGCCGACGCCCTGAAGCACCTCGCGCGGCGCGCCTAACCCGACGTGCGCACGGCCGTGCGTGAGTCGGGCTAGCCTGACCTATTCACGCGCCGCACAGTGGCTCGTGAGCAGGTCATCCTTCGGGCTTCGACGCGAGGCACTTGCGGCCTCTTGCTCAGGGCTAGCCTTGAGCAAGCGGTGCGAAGCGACGCGCGTCGAAACTTGCGCCGCAGTGCGGTGCGGCGCAAGTGGATTGTGAGCGAAGCATCAGCGCTTCGCGACTGATCCAGGCTAGGCGAAGAGCCGCGGCGTGCTCGCCTCCTGCCGGCGCTTCTCCAGGTCGGCGAGGAGCGACTTGAAGCCATACTCGCGCGCCATGCCGAGGAGGGCGTCCCAGTTCGGGGGACGGCGGCGGATGTCCTCGAGGCTGCGCCAGTCGGGCGGGAGGGTCCGGGTGAGGGCGATGAGGGCGAGGTTACGCTGCAGGGTCACGGCGGCGGCGCTGACGGCCTGTCGCAGTGCCGGCTTCTCGATCTCGGCGGCGTGCTCGAGGATGCCCTGGGCGCTGCCGAAACGCCGCAGGAGTGTCACCGCGGTCTTCGGGCCGACGCCATTCACGCCGGCGATGTTGTCGACGCCGTCGCCCACCAGGGCGAGGTAGTCGCAGAGGCGCTCGGGCGGCACGCCGAACTTGGCCGTGACCTCGGCGACGCCGAGGCGTTCCAGGCCGCCCTTGGGCGCGGCCTGGAGGAGGCTGACGCGCGTCCCGACCAGTTGGCCGAGGTCCTTGTCCTGCGTGACGATGCCGACCTCGTGCTGCGGGCAGGCGGCCACCACGGCCGCGATGAGGTCGTCGGCCTCGAAGCCCTCGACCTGGAGGACCGTCCAGCCCAGGGCCGCGGCCCAGGACCGTATCGGCTCGACCTGCGCCCGCAGGTCGTCCGGCATCGGCGGCCGTGTCGCCTTGTACTCCGGCAGGAGGGCCAGGCGGTGCGCCGGCCGGCCCTTGTCGAGCACGAGCGCCCCGTAGGTGTGCGGGAAGGCCGTGTCCAGGCTGAGCAGGAAACGCGCCATGCCGTAGAGGGCGTTGCTGGGCTGACCCGTCGGGGAGGTCAGCCCGCGGATGGCGTAGAAATTGCGGTAGATCTGGCTGTAGCCGTCGACCAGGACCACGCGGTCCGCCGCGGTCGAGGCTGCCGGGGCGTCGCTCACAGCCCGAGCTCCGCCAGAGCCCGCGTGACCAGCGGCACGAAGTTGCCTTCGTGCAGCTTCAGGATGCCCATCTCACGGCGGGCATTGGCGGCGCTGTCGGAGGCGTGAGCGGTATTGACCATGATATTCGAGCCAAACTCCGAGCGGACGGTGCCTCCCGGCGCCTTGGTCGGGTCGGTCGGGCCGAGGACGTCGCGGATCTTCTGCACCGCGTGTTCGCCCTCGTAGACCAGGGCCAGAGACTTCACCTTGCCGTCGGCCTCGAGGTCGGCCCCCTGGCAGAGCGCCGGCCGGCTGCCGGTCATGAACTCGACGATGTCCTCGAACTGCTTCTGGGCAAAGGGCACGCCGACGCTCTGCGCCAGCTCGGCTTCGATGGACTGCGGCAGCGTGATGCCGAGCTCCTTCTCGAGGACCTGACGGGCCCGGGTGCCGATGCCGGGCGCCAGCTTCGAGCGCAGGACATCGCGAACCGGTCCGTAGAACTCCAGGGCCTGGGCGACGCTCATGCGGCAGAGCTTCATGCCGATGATGCGCAGGCCGGTGCGGCTGAACATGTCAATCACCGACCCCGGCCGCGAACTGCGCTGGCGCCAACTGTCGGGCTTGATCAGCACCAGGGTCTGCTCGACCGCCCGGCTGCTGCCGCGCGAACTCGAGCCACATGCGCAGGTCGGCCGCGGCGCGCTCGCGCCGGCCCGAGGTCAGCACCGCCGGCTCGAAGTAGCGCACCGAGCCATCCTCGTTGTAGACCAGGTCGCCGAAGGTGTCGCGGATGCTCTCGCCGCTGGCGCTGCTGATGTGCAGGCGCCCGACGACGTCGGCGACCTCTTTGCAGGCCTGCTCGCCGCGGAAGACCAGGAGCAGAGCCCGGCGCAGGCGCTGGCCGCCCTCCAGCGGGCTGAAGTCCCGTTGGATGTAGTCGCGGATGATCAGGCGGTACCGGTCATCCTCGGCGCTCTCACCGCACTGGATGCTCTCGGCGTAACGCTCGGCCATCTCCCGGGTGACGGCGAACATCTGGGTCGCCACCAGCTCTGCCGAGACGCGGCTGAACAGTCGCGCCAACACTGCCCCCGTGCGCGATTTGCTGATCGTGTACGGAGTGACCACAACACAAGAGAGTTCTTCTGCCATCGCCGGCATGCCTTTCCCAACGGAAACCCTATGCGGCGCCGCCTTCGCCTCGAGCGACCCACCGGCGCCGTGCCATCATCCTGAAATGCCTCGCTCGGTCTTGCCTTGGTCTGTACTATAGCTCCAGAGCCCGCGGACCGGAAGCGGCCCGATGGCACCGGTGGCCATCGTCGTCACGCCGGCACGCGACAACGGCGTACGAACGCCGACGCCGGGGGACATGGGGGACGCGGGGTGGCAGGGGATGGTAACGGCCAACGCTGGCCTGGTCGGGTGCCACGGGGGCCGGCCCCGGCAATGCCGGCCGCTCGGCCGGGGCCGCCGGGGCTTTAAAGGACAAGACCCACGGCCCCCGATGGCGGGGCCGTGAGTCTTGCGGACAGAGCGTTCGGCCGTGGTCGGCCGAGCGCGTCACTTCACCGGCAGGATCTTGTACATGCCGCAGCCACAGGCGGCACAGACGCCCTTCATGGCCGGTCGGCCGTTCTTCATGGTGACCTTCTTGGCCTTGTCCATCGTCTTCTTGGCCTTGCACTTGACGCAGTACGCCGTTTCAGCCATGGTCTCTTCACTCCTTACACTGGGGGGCGGTTCACCTTTACCGGACCTACCGGACGCCTATATTGAGCATCGACTGCAGCCCGTTGTCGCAGGAGCCGCCTCTCGCACTCTCGCTGTCGCCAGCACAGTACACCCCATCGAAAAAAACGCTGTTTCCGAGCCTCTTTCCTCCTCGGCGGACCTTCTGCGGCGGGCGCGCCAGGTGCTGGACATCGAAATCGAGGGCCTGCGGGCGCTGCAGGATGGCCTCGACGAGGCCTTCGCGGCCCTGGTGAACCGCTGCCTGGCCGTCCTGCAGCGTGGCGGCAAGCTGGTGGTCTGCGGCATCGGCAAGAGCGGTCACATCGGCCACAAACTGGCGGCGACCCTGGCGAGCACCGGCTCGCAGGCGGTGTTTCTGCATCCGGTGGAGGCGGTGCATGGCGACCTCGGGGTGCTGGCGGCGGAGGACCTCCTGCTGGCCCTCAGCTACAGCGGTGAGACCGACGAGCTGCTCGGCCTGCTGCCGGCGGTCAAGCGCATGGGCGTGAGTGTGGTGGCGATCACGGGCGCTCCCGACAGCCGTCTGGCGCAGTGGTCGGATCTGGTCGTGCCGATGACGGTGCCGCGCGAGGCCTGCCCGTTCAACCTCGCCCCCACGACGACGACGACGGCCCTCCTGGCGCTCGGCGACGCCCTGGCCATCGTCCTGCTCGAGTGCCGCCGCTTCGGCCTGGACGACTACGCGCGGCTGCATCCGGCCGGGGCGATCGGCCGGAGCATCTCGCTGCGTGTGACCGACATCATGCGCACCGGCGAGCGCTTCGCGGCCGTGGGCCCGGAGACGCCGGTGCTCGAGGCCCTGCAGGCGATGACGCGTTCGCGCTGCGGCGCCGTGGCTGTCGTGGCCGCCGACGGCCTGCTCATGGGCATCTTCACCGACGGCGACTTCCGCCGTCAGGTGACCCGCGACGCGGCCGTCCTGACCGCGCCGATCCGCACCGTCATGACCCCGAAGCCCATCGCCATACGCTCTGAAGCCATGGCCATCGAGCTGGTCAAGCTCCTGGAGGAGCGCAAGATCGACGACGTCATCGTCGTGGATGAGCGTGGCTGCGCTGTGGGCCTGGTCGACATTCAGGACCTGCCGCGCTTCAAGATCATGTGAGGCGGTCGGCGGCCAGCCCTGGTGTTCAGGGCTGCGGGGCGAAGAAAGCCCGCAGGCCGCGCCGGACCATCGGCCCCGGACGGGCGACACGCCAGCGCTTGGTCTCGCGCGGGCCATCCAGGAAGACCACCACCGGTACCGGCCCGATGCCCTGAGCCGTGGCGACATCGGGGTTGCTGTCGATGTCGACTGTGGCGAGGCGTGCCGTGGGGGCGAGTTCGGGGCGGACCCGTTCGACGGCCTGCAGGACGCCCTTGCAGAAATCGCAGCGCGGCGAGTGGTAGATAAGGACCCGCCGGCCGCGGGGCTCCTGGATCCAGGCCTGCACGGCCTCCAGGCCATCGAGGGCCGCGAGGGTCGCGCCGCTGTCGCCGGTCGGTGCTGTCGCCGGCTGGCTGACGCACGAGGCCATCAGGGCCATCGCCGCCACCATACCGCTGATCAGAGCCCACCCACGCATCGTCGTCATGGCCGCATCCTTCCCCTGTCCGGTCGCCTGTTGCCTCTGGCGGTCGGGACGCCGAGCCTCTCGGCGCTTCCGCCGTGTCCGTCGCCGCCGGGGCTTGCCTTCACGCCCCCCGGCGGCCATGTTGCGGCATCGGCGATCCGATGCCGGCAGGACCGCGCCGTCAACCGAGGATAATACCATGAAGCTTGGATTGGTAACCTACAACATCGCGTCGACCTGGGATCTGGAGACCGTGCTGCGCGTCTGTCAGGAGGTCGGCCTGGCCGGCGTCGAGCTGCGCACCAGCCACGCGCACGGCGTCGAGATCACCCTCACCGAGGCGCAGCGTCGCGAGGTCGCCGCGCGCTTTGCCGACAGCCCGGTGCACCTGGTCGGCCTGGGGAGCACCTACGAGTACCACTCCCCCGACCCGGCCGAGCTGCGTCGCCAGATCGACGGCACCAAGGCGGCGGTGCGGCTGGCGGCGGCGGTGGGCGCTGACGGCGTGAAGGTGCGTCCGAACGCCCTGCCGGAGGGCGTCCCGGCCGAGCGCACGCTGGCGCAGATCGGCCGGGCCCTGGACGAGGTCGCGGCCGACGCGGCCGACTTCGGTGTGGAGATCCGTCTCGAGGTCCACGGCAAGACCACCTGCCTGCCGCCGAACCTGGCCGCGATCATGGCGGCGGCGCCGCATCCGAATGCCAAGGTCTGCTGGAACTCGAACTACCCCAACGACCTGGATGCCGCCGGCCGGCTCGAGCCGCACTTCCGGCTGTTGGCCGACCGCATCGGCCTGGTGCACATCAACCGCCTGCACTGCGGCTATCCGTACGCCGAGCTGTTCCGGCTCCTCAAGGCCGGCGGCTACGAGGGCTACTGTCTGGCGGAACTCCCGGCGGCCGGCGATGTCACCTGCGCCACCGAGTTCCTGCGCTACTACCGGCAGTGCTTCGAGCTCCTCGGCGGCGCCTGAGCCGCCGGCGCCCGTCAGCGCAGGCCGGGCCAGGGCCAGGCCTTGCGGGCGGGGCCCTTGTCAGCGCTCCAGCGCAGGCCGTCGGCCACGGCTTCCGGGGTGACCTCGCAGGAGAAGGTGCCGTCAGCGGCGAGGTCCAGCGGTCGGCCGTCGAGGGCGAGACGGGTGCCGGCCTCGGCGACGCCGCGGACCTGCAGGCGGCCGGAGGCGGCGCGGCCGAGGCTGGCGATGACCAGCGGCGGCTGCGCCACGGCCTCCAGCTCGGCCGCCAGGAGGTGGCGAAGGGCCTCGACGCGGTCGGCGCTGCGGGTGCTGCTCAGGGCATCCAGCACCACCGGCGCCAGCCAGTCGCGCCGCGCTGCCGCCAGCGCCGCGGCCGCGGCCGCCGGGTCGGGCAGTGCCGTGAGGCGTGCCTGCCAGGCCCGCATCAGGCCGGTGAAGAGGTCGAAGTCCTCGACGCCCTGGCGCATGAGGGCGAGGCGCAGACTGGGCACCAGGGGGCCCTTTCCAGCCGGATCCGGGTAGAACAGCGAGGCCTGCCCGGCCGAGTAGTGGTAGAGGCTCTCGCGCTGACGGCCTACGGGCACGGGTTTGGCCGTCGGGTTCTCCCAGGGGTTGATGCCATTCCACCAGCAGGCGTTCCAGAGCAGCCCCCCGGCGGCCTCGACGGCGAGGGCGTGCCAGAAGAAGGTGCGGTGGTCAAGGGGGTCGCTCTCGATCGAGGCGGTCATGTTGTAGATCCAGATCTCGTCGCCCGCCTGACGGCGACGGCCGATGACATCCGGGGTGGCCCGGCTCCAGGGCACGATCCAGGCCTGGACCCTGTCCCCCAGCGCCGTGCCCGTGGCCGGGTCGGTAGTCATCAGGACCTTGAGGTCGGGAGCGCCCTCGTGGATCAGATCGCAGAGCCTGGCGATCTTGTCCATGTAGTCGGCCTCGGGCTCGTCGTAGGGGTAGACGTAGGCCATCTCCAGGCAGCCGGCGGCGCGCAGGCGCTCGGCGATCTGGCGGTTGAGGTCACGGTAG
>JAGVUW010000267.1 GCA_019136035.1 Verrucomicrobiota bacterium
GCGGGCCATGTTCTCGGGTCACTGCGCCACGAGTGTCTCTGCGTGCCGTCTGATCCTTACCACCGAGCATGACCGACGAACTGAGCAAGATCGAGGCCTTCTTTGACGAGGTCCGTCAGCGCTGGGAGCGCCACGCCGAGCTGGCGCTGAGCCGCGAGTTCTTTGTGCTCTGGCAGAATGTGCAGCAGCCGCGGCCATTCGCGGTGCCGGATGGCGCGGCGGTGTCGTTGCGTGGGCTGGTCCTGGATCTGGTCGAGGACACGGGTCGGACGGCGTTCTGCACCTGGGACGGCGAGGAGATGTGCCCGGTGCTGGTGGTGGAGGGCCAGAGCGCGGTGCAGCGGGTGCTGCTGCTCATCCAGGATGGCGAGGTGGTGGTCGAGGAGCAGCCGCCGACGTTTCTTGAGGACACCGAGGTGACGTACGGCGAGCGTCTCGAGGTGATGTACGACATTCTCGACCACCTGCGGCGGGCGGGCCGTCTGGCGGAGTGCCGTCGGCTGCGGGGTCAGGGCTTCCGGGAGGTCCTCGAGGCGGTCTCGGGGCTGCATCCGGCGCGGGTGATGCAGGTGATGCGTCAGATGCGCAAGGAATTCCGTGATCGCCTGCTCGAGCGTGCCTTGGCGGAGTACGCGATTGACGAAGTCTCGCCGCAGCTCGAGCTGCCGCTGGAGGGCTCCTTCGCGCCGGCTGTGGCGGATGAGTCGCCGCTGGTCGTGCCGGCGGCTGTGTCGCGGGCGGCGCCGAGCGCACCGGCCGCGGTCCCGGCGGCGGCTGCAGCGCCGGCGCCCCCCGATGACGGCGCGGGCATCTTCAGCATTGCCGAGCGGCCGCCGCACGAGGCCCACCTCGACCTCGAGGTCCTGGAGCGCTGTTGCCAACTCCAGGCCGAACAGCGGCGGGCGGCGATGCTGCCGTTGGCGACGGCGACGGTGCTGGAGCGCTTCATCGACGGCGACATTGCGGTGAAGGTCCCGCTGGGTCAGGCCGAGATCCCCCTGCGCGACGGCGAAGTCATGGACGTGGTGCGTCGGGCTACCGGCTCGCCGCTGGGGGTGCTACGGCTCGACCTTCTGGACACGCATGCGGTCTACGGCCGTCTGAGCTGGACGACTGGCGAGGGGACCCTGGACGACGACGTGGTGGCGACGTTGCGGGGCGGCCCCGACGACTACCTCGCCGTGGCGGTGACCTCGCTGGCGGGCGTGTGCCGTCAGTCGCCCGAGGCCCTGTCGCGGTCGCTGCGCTGTTGTCTTGGGCTGGAGGCATCGCCGTTTGATGGCCGGGTCGGCGTGGCGCCGGCGGAGCTGGACGCCTCGCAGGCGCGGGCGTTTGCGGCTTCGGTCTGCGAGGAGAACCCTCTGGTGCTGGTGCAGGGCCCGCCGGGGACGGGCAAGACGCGGGTTCTGGAGAGCATTCTTCGTGAGCTGTGTCAGCGTGGCCGGCGGGTGCTGATCACGGCGCCGTCGAACACGGCGGTGGACAACCTCTGCCGGCGCCTGGGGGACCTGCCGGTATTGCGGGTGGGTCACAGCCGCGAGGCGGTGGCGGCGGATGTCGCGGAGGCGTTCTGGCATGACGACCCGGCGGTGCAGGCGCGCCTGGTCGAGCGTCGGCGCGCGAGTGGCAGCCTGATCCTGGCCGGCACCCCGATCGGGCTGCTGCGCAGCGACGCGGTGTATGTGAGCCGCGAGGCGCAGGGGCCGTTCGACGCGCTGGTCTTCGACGAAGCCGGGATGGCGCGCAGTGCCGAGATGCTCCTCTGCGCCTCGCTGGCGCAGCGCGTGGTGTGCTTCGGCGACCCGATGCAGCTCCCGCCCTTCCCGCTGGAGGCCGGCCTCCTCGAGGAACTCGCCAAGGGATGCGGTCCGCGTCTGCCCTCGCAGTGGCGTCTGGTGACGCACAGCGGCCTGCAGTGGCTGACCGAGAACCGCGGCTTTCCGCTGCTGATGCTGAATCGCTCGTACCGCTGTCAGAATCCGCGCTGTTCTACGACGCGCGCATGCGCGCGACGGACCAGGCGGAGTACTTCGCGCTGCCGTATGCGGAGCGCCAGCGGCGTTTTCCGGCGCGGACGCTGCGGCTGTATCGGACCAGCGCGCTGCCGGCGGCGGAGCGTTCGGAGCGGCTGGTCCTGGAGGCGCGTCGGCCGGGCCTGGAGAATGGCCTCGAGGCGGCGTTGGCGGTGCAGTTGGTCCTGGGCTGCCTGAGGCGGTATCCGTTGCAGGAGATTACGGTCATCTCGCCGTATCGGCGGCAGGTGCAGCTCATCCGCAACAGCCTGACGCTGGAGGCCGCGGCGGCGGTCATGGGCGCGTCGGCCCCGGATGCGGCGGCCTGGAAGGCCTTTCTGCGGTCGCGGATTGCGACGGTGGACAGCTTCCAGGGCGGCGAGAGCGACGTGGTGATCATCTCGTACGTCCGCAGCAACGCGAATCAGGGCATCGGCTTCATTGGTGATCCGAATCGCGTCAATGTCACGCACACGCGGGCGCGCCGGGAGATGCTGGTCATTGCCGACAGCGACTGCCTGGTGGCGCAGTGCACGAGCGCGGTGTTCCGGCGCATGGTGCGGGCCTTCGAGCGTGACGGCGAGGTGGTCGACGTCACTGCCGAGATGGCGGCGGCGCTGCCGCCGCTGCGCGAGGCGGCGCGGCCGACGCCGGAGCGGGGAGAACCACGGATGGACACGGATGGACACGGATGGGGGAGGGGAAGGGGAGGGGAAACCGAATAGGGCGATGAGGCGAGGGAGAGGGGGAACTGCCCACGGAGCACACGGAGCACGCGGAAGGGAGGGGGAGGGGAAGGGGAGTGCGTCGGCACGTCGGTGGACGGTGCGTCGGTGGGGCCGGACTCGGCATTGCCGACCTCTGACCTCCGACTTCCGACCGCGGGCTGAGGAGGGGGGAGTTAGCCACGAACGGCACGAAAGGCACGAACGGGGGGGGAGAACCACGAATGGACACGGATGAGGGAGGGGAAGGGAACGGGGAACCGAATGGGAACGATGAAGCGATGGCGCGATGGGGCGGTGGGCAGCGCGAGTATGGCGGGATCGGTTGGAGCCGAGAGAGACGAGGAGGACGGACTATGCGTGGCGTGCGTTTGAGCGTCGTTGCGTGGGTGGCGTTGTGTCTGGTGGCGGGGGCGGTGCCATCGCGGGTCGAGACGCTTCCGGGCGGCATGACGGTGGTCTACGACGACGCGGGGATGTGGGATCGCAACCTGAGCCTGAGCATCACGCATCAGAACAAAGCCGGCTACGAGGCGCGCAAGACCCTGGACACGAGTGGGGTGCCGGCGGCAGTGTGGGCGGCAGCGCGCGAGGTCCGTCTGGCGGCGATGCTGTCGGTGCGTGACTACTCCTCGAGCGACCTGGGCAAGGCCAACGGTCTGGACGAGGCCATCGAGGTGGTGGTCAACGGCAACGTCACGGTCATTCCGACCGGGGGTGGTCTGCCGGTGTATCAGGAGAATGGCTCGGTGACGCTGGCCTGGCACGACCTGGCGTTGCCGAAGGAGTACTTCCGTCACGGCGTCAACGAAGTGATCTTCCGCAAGGCGGCGCATGAGAAGGGCGACGACTACCTCTACCTCGGCATCGACCACAGCCTCGAGCGCGGCAACAGCGCGGTGGACTTCGGCGACGGTCGCGGCTGGCATACGGACACCCTGACGATTCCGGGGGGCCGGGGCGAGTACATGGTGCGGTTGTACCTCCCGACCGGCGATCTGGGTGTTGAGGCGGTGTGGACGCCCGGGGGCACGCCGGCGCTGGCCGATCCGGCCGAGCTGGTGGTCTTTCAGGGCTCGCGGCTGGGCCAGGTCGGGGCGGCGGGGCTGGCCCTGGCGGCCGGGCAGTCGGCGCAGCTCGAGTGGGAGGGCGAGCGACTGGAGGCGCGTCACGGCCTCGAGGTCGAGGTCAGCGGCAGCGGCGCCGCGGCGCTGAGCTGGATAGCGGCGGACGGGCGGCGCGAGGAGGTCGCGGCGCAGGCATTGCCCTTCACGGTGACGGCGCCGGTGGCGGGGTTGCGTTGTCCGCGCGGTCTGGTGCTGACGGCGTCGGGGGGTGCGGTGACGCTGACGCAGGTGCGTCTGGCGGGCTCGCTGGCCTGTCGGCCGCTGGCGCCGCTGCCGCCGGATCAGCGTCCGGACATCGCCTCACCGGCGGGCGCGGCGTCGGCGCGGCCGGTGGGCTGTGCCGTCGCTGGGGGCGAGGCGGTGCTGGAGAACGCCGGGTTGCGGGCGCGGTTTGGCACGGCTGGCGGGCGGTTGCGGCTGCTGTCGCTGTATAACGAGTGGGCCGCGGCCGAGATGGTGCGTCAGCCGGAGGCGGTGGATCTGTTCCTGGTCGAGGTCGGGGGGCGGCGCAGCGCCGGGAGCCGCGACTTCGCGCTCGAGGCGGTGACGCCGGTCCAGGATGGCTTCCGGGCCACGCTGCGGGAGGCCTCGATGGGCCTGCGGGCGGTGCTGGACGTCGCTATCACGGCGGAGGGCCTGCGTCTGGGCCTGGAGCTGGAGAATGCCGGTGCGGCCGACTGCGAGGTCAAGGTGGCCTTTCCGCATCTCGCCGGGCTGGCGCTCTCGGCGGCCCCGGCGGCGGATTACTACTTCTTCCCGTGGAGCGGCCTGTTTGGCGACCGCCCGGCGGTGCTGCGGCGCGGCTATGGCGATCACGAGGCCCTGTACCAGGTGATGGACCTGTTCAGCCCGGAGCGCGGTGCCGGTCTGTACCTGCGTCTGGACGACGCCGAGGGCTGGCACAAGGTCCTGACGTTGCGCAAGACGGTGCCGGGTCAGTCGAGCTGGTCGGGCGATGCCAGCCACGTGCGGACGCGTCCCGAGTTCACCTGGAGCGGGAGTCTGCCGGCGGTCGAGGGCATCGGCATGGCCTGCGAGTACCTGCGTCGAAAGCGCGCTCCGGGGGAGCGCTTTGTGCCGGCGGCGGCGGTCCTGGCGGCGCATCCCGGCGACTGGCGGGTGGCGATGCGCGCGTATGCCGACTGGGCGCACCGCGTCTGGAGCTGGCGGCCGCATCCGTCGCGGCTGACGGGCGCGCACACCATGACCGCGCACGGCTGGGCCCAGGACGTGCTCTTCCGCGATGGCGCCTACCGCACCGACTTCATCAAGCCGATGGCGGACTGCGTCGAGGTGATGTCGTGGTGGGACTGGTCGCCGCTGGGGCCCCTGGGGGCGCCGATGGACGACTTGGGGAGCCGTCTGACGCCGGCGCAGATTGCGCGCTGGCGGCCGTACTTTGCGAAGGACCCGGTGAGTGGGCAACTGAAGTGGAACAACCAGCCTGGCGACTACCGGGGTTACAACCAGGGCTGGGGCGGCCTGGAGGCCTTCCGGAAGGCGGTGGCGACGTGGAAATCGATGGGGCCGCTGGTGACGCTGTACACGGATCCCTTCCGTCTGGACGCCTTCTCG
>JAGVUW010000625.1 GCA_019136035.1 Verrucomicrobiota bacterium
CGCGGCGCCATAGGCCTCCAGCGCCCACACCTCCATCTCGCCAAAACGCTGACCGCCATGCTGGGCCTTGCCGCCCAGGGGCTGCTGCGTCACCAGCGAGTACGGCCCCACCGCACGGGCGTGAATCTTGTTCACCACCAGGTGGTCGAGCTTGAGCATGTAGATCTGGCCAACCATCACACGCTGGGCAAAGGCGTCGCCGGTACGGCCGTCAAAGAGACGAGTCTTGCCGTCCACATCGACGACCGCCTCGCTGCGATCGCGGCCATCGCTGTCGACAACGCGGCCGTCATCAAGGACCTTCCAGCCCATGCCCTTGACCTTGACCTCCTTGGCCTCACGCAGGAGCTCCTTGATGCGCTGCTCGCTGACGCCGTCAAACACCGGCGTCGCGATCTTCATACCCAGGACACTCGCGGCCCAGCCGGCGTGCGTCTCGAGCACCTGACCGACATTCATGCGGCTGGGCACACCGAGGGGATTCAGGACGATGTCCACCGGGGTGCCGTCGGCCATGAAGGGCATATCCTCCATCGGCACGATCTTGGCCACGATGCCCTTGTTGCCGTGACGGCCCGCCATCTTGTCACCAATCGAGACACGGCGCTTGCTCGCCACGTAGACCTTCACCCGCTTGATCACGCCCGGGTCCGAGCCGTCGCCCTTCTCGAGCCGCTCGATGGTCTCATCGCGCCGCATCGTCATGTCGCGGATGCGGATGCGGAAGCCCTTGATCACGTCCTCGATCTGGTCCTTCGCCGGGCCATCGGGCATGCTGAAGCTGTCGAAGTGCTGCGCCAGACGCTTGAGCATCACCTTCGTGATCTTGCGATCCGCCGGGATGATCTCCCCGCCACCGGCGCGCTCGCTGCGCAGCACCGGCACCGGGAGCTTCACGCTCAGAAGGATGTCGGCCAGCTTGTCGGCCAGCTCGTCGAGGGTCTCGCCAAGCTGCGTCTTGTAGACGGTCCCGGCATCCTTGATCTGACGCTTGATCTCCTGGCGCGTCAGCTTCTCCTTGGTCGGATCGACACGCCGCTCGATGCGCACGTCCATGACAATCCCGGAACAGCCGCCGGAGACGACCAGGCTGCTGTCCTTCACATCGGCGGCCTTCTCACCGAAGATGGCCCGCAACAGGCGCTCCTCGGGGGCCAGCTCGGTCTCGCTCTTCGGCGTGATCTTCCCGACCAGGATATCGCCGGCCTTAACCTCGGCGCCGATGCGCACGACGCCCTCACTGTCGAGGTTGCGCAAGGCCTCCTCGCCCACGTTCGGGATGTCGCGCGTGATTTCCTCGGGACCCAGCTTGGTATCCCGAGCCACAATCTCGTACTCGCTGATGTGGATGCTGGTGTAGGTGTCGTCCTTCACCAGACGCTCGCTGATCACGATGGCGTCTTCGAAGTTGTACCCGCGCCACGGCATGAAGGCCACCATGACATTCCGGCCCATCGCCAGCTCGCCGTCGTCGGTGCTGGCACCGTCGGCAATCACCTGACCGGCCTTGATGACATCGCCGGAACGCACCGAGGGCCGCTGGTTGATCAGGGTCGAGGCGTTCGACCGCATGAACTTGTAGAGCTGGTAGACGCGCGACTTCTCCGGCGTCGCGGTATCGGCCAGCGGCCGCCCGTCCACCGTCGTCACAATGCGCTCGGCCGTGGCACTGACCACGATGCCGTCACGATCCGCCGTCACCACCGCCCGCGAGTCACGGGCGACGACGCCCTCCAGACCGGTCCCCACATACGGGGCCTCAGGCCGTACCAGCGGCACCGCCTGGCGCTGCATGTTCGAGCCCATCAGGGCACGGTTGGCGTCGTTGTGCTCGAGGAACGGAATCAGACCGGCGGCAGCACTGATGAGCTGCTTCGGCGAGACATCCATGTACTCGACGTCCTTCGCCAGGTGCTCCTCGCCCGCTTCGCCATGGTACCGCGACAGCACGTACTCGTTGATGAAACGCCCCTTGTCATCCACCGGGGCGTTCGCCTGGGCAATCACAAAGCGCTCTTCGACGTCGGCGGCCAGGAACTCGATTTCGTCGGTCACCCGGCCGTTCTTCACCTTCCGGTACGGCGTCTCGATGAAGCCGAAACGGTTGATGTTCCCATACAGGGCCAGCGACGAGATCAGACCGATGTTCGGGCCTTCCGGCGTCTCGATCGGGCAGACGCGGCCGTAGTGGCTCGAGTGCACGTCGCGGACCTCAAAGCCGGCCCGCTCGCGGCTCAGGCCGCCCGGACCCAGGGCGCTCAGACGACGCTTGTTCGTCAGCTCCGCCAGGCTGTTGGTCTGGTCCATGAACTGGCTGAGCTGGTTCCGCCCGAAGAAGTCGCGGATCACACCCGCCAGGGCCTTCGGATTCACCAGCTTCGAAGGCGTGATGTCCTCGGCATTCATGTCGTGCAGGGTCATGCGCTCGCGCACCAGGCGCTCGGTACGCACCAGGCCCAGACGGCACTGGTTCTGCAGGAGCTCGCCCACCGTGCGCACGCGCCGGCGGCCGAGGTGGTCGATGTCGTCCTCGGTGCCGTTCTCGTTCTGCAGCTTCATCATGTAGGCCGTACCCGCCACCAGGTCTTCCTTGGCCAGGGTACGCACCGACTGCTCCGGCGGCGCCAGCTTCAGGAGCGCGAAGATGTCCGCCAGCTTCTGGTTGATCTTGTGACGACCGACCAGGCCCAGGTCGTAGCGCCGGACATCGAAGAACAGCCGCTTGAACAACTGCCGGGCGTTGTTGACGTTCGGCGGGTCGCCCGGACGCAGGCGACGGTAGATCTCCTTCAACGCCTCCTCCGACGTCGTCGTCGGATCGCGCTGCAGGCAGCGGATGAAGGCGTGCCCCAGCTCGCTGGTGTCAACCACCGCGATGCTGCTCACGCCCGCCGTCTTCAACGCCGTCAGCATCTCGACGTTCAGCGACTCCAGGGCCGGAACCAGCGGCTCGTCCGTCACCTTGCCGTCCGCCCCCGCCGGCGCCGCCACCGCCTCAGCCGTGTAGAACACCGAGGGGTCGTCGACCTTCAACAGCTTCGACACCGCCATCTTGCGGGTCGTGTACATCACATTCAGGAGTTCCTGCGTGGTGTCGTAGCCAATCGCCCGCAGGAAGGTCGTTATCAGGAACTTCCGGCGCCGCCGACGGCGGTCCAGATAGATGAAAATCAGGTCATTGATGTCAAACTGCACCTCCATCCAGGAGCCGTGGTCGGGGATCACCCGGAAGGAGTAAAGCTGACGGCCGCTGGCATGGCGGCTCTTCTCGAAGCAGATGCCGGGCGAGCGATGCAACTGACTGACAATCACACGCTCGGCGCCGTTGATCACGAAGCTGCCGCGGTCGGTCATGATGGGGATGTCGCCCATGTAGACCCGCTCCTCCTTCGTGTCCTTGGCCGTCTTCAGCCGAAAGACTACGTGCAGAGGAGCCGCGAAGGTGGCGCCGTCCTTCATGCAGTCGACCAGGGGAATCTTCGGCTCGCCAATCTCGTAGCGCACGAAGTCCAGAACGCAGTGCTGGTCGAAGCTCTCAATCGGGAAGACTTCGTTGAAGACTTCCTGGAAGCCCTTGTTCTCGCGCTGCTCC
>JAGVUW010000601.1 GCA_019136035.1 Verrucomicrobiota bacterium
CAGGTTGGCGCCGCCGTTGTGGCGGGTCGAGATGGCCTCCAGGACATTGCACATGCGGGTAGCCATGGCGAACTCATAGCCGCGGTAGCCATCGGCGGTGGGGCCGTTGAGGGTATCGGCGAAGCAGACCGCCTTCGAGGGGTTGCTGAAGCTGCCGAGGGTGCGGTACAGTGTGTTGACCAGGGAGCCCGAGTCGGTGCAGAAGTACCAGTTGTAGCCGAGGGACAGCTCGCCGCGGCGTGTGGTGGTGATATCGAAGCCATGAGCCGCCGCGGGCCGCCGATGCCAGTTCAAGGACGTGCAGACCCGGCGGCGCCGGAGGAGGAAGGGCAACCACGAAAGGCACGAAAAGCACGAACGGGGGAAGGTGGAGGGCGCGCCGGACGCCCGCGTGTAAAGGGGCCGACAGGGGCCGATGGGAACGGAAGCGCCGAATGCCCAACGCCGGGGCCGGCGAGGCCCGTCCGTGTGCGTCCGTGTGGGTCCATGTCGGTCCGTGTCCCGAGCCCGGGGCCGCGTCCCCGCGGTCCCGGAGCGGCGGAGGGAAGGCTCAGACGACGATGTCTCGTGGTGTTCTCTCCGGCGCCCCCGGGCGCCGGGGATATGGCTCTAGCCGTAGCGGAGGGTCTGGTCGATGAGGCGGTTCATCCGACGGCTTGCCGGGTTGTCACTGGTGGCTGCGGCTGCTGCGGCGTTGGCCGCGCAGGAGGTCACGCTGTCGACGGCCGCCTTCCGCCTGGTGGTCGGCGCCGATGGTCGGCCGCGGCATCTGGTCGATGCGGCGAGCGGTCGCGAGTGCCTCGATGGCGACCGCCAGGGGCCGCTGGCGGCGGTGGTGGTTGACGGCACGTCGGCGCCGCTGGCGAGCGTCGTTGCGGTCGACGGCGGTGTCGAGATGGGCTTTGCCGGGGTGGACACGCGTCTGACCCTGGGGGTCGAGCCCGACCCCGTGGCGGGTCGGTGGCTGCGCTTTGCCGTGCGGGGCATCGCGGGTCGCCGTCCGGAGCGCGTGACGATCCTGAGTCTGTCGCCGGCCATTCGTGAGACGGTCGGGACGCGTCTGTGCGCGGCCTACGACCGTGAGACGCTGGTCGGGCTGATGGCGGCGACGCCGTCGACGCAGTGCGTCGGGCGCGGTGGCGCGCGCGCCACGCTGACGGCGCTCACGCAGGACGCCCCCGGGCCGCGTCTGGAGGGCGCCGCGGTGGCGCTGGTGGTCTGTCCGACGGCGGCATTCGAGGCGGTGGCCCAGGCGGCGGCACATGCCTTCGGGCTGCCGGTGAACGAGGATGCCGAGGGCCGTCCGGCGAAGGCGACGGCGGCGGTGCGCGGCTCGTACTGGTTCATGGCCTTCGGCGAGGCGGATGTCGACCGCCTCATCGAGTACAGCCGCCAGGCGGGGCTGCGGCAGGTGCTGCTGCCCTCGGGGGCGTGGTGCGAGAGTGTCGGCCACTATACCATTAATAAGGCGTGCTTTCCGGGCGGTCTGGACGGCCTGCGGCAGTCGGTGGAGCGCCTCAACGCGGCCGGCATCATGGTGGGCATGCATTGCTTCGCATCGAAGATCGGCAAGCGCGATGCGTACGTGACGCCGGTGCCCGACCGGCGTTTTTGGCGGCGGTTCACGGCGGTGCTGGCCGAGGATGTCGATGCGACGCAGACGACCCTGCGGGTGCGCGGCGACCTCTCCGAGTGGGCGGGTCATCCTCGCAGTGCCGACCAGTACTGGGAGGGCGGCATTGCGAAGCATCGCGAGGTGGTCCTGGGCGACGAGATTGTGCGTTACGAGTCGATCGGTCCGGAGGGCGTCTGGGACCGCTTCGAGGGCTGTTTACGGGGCGCCTGGGGCACCGCCGCCAGCGCCCACGCTGCCGAGACGCCGGCCTGGCACTACGGCGTCGACGGCTGCATCAACGGCTACATCATCGACCAGGAGACGACGCTTCTGGACGAGGCGCAGGCGCGTCTGGCGGAGGTGTTCAACGCCGGCGGCTTCGAGATGGTCTACTTCGACGGCGGCGAGGACGTCGACCGGCGGCGCTACCACTACTACATCACGAACTTCCAGGCGCGGGCGATGGCGCGGTTCACGCGGCGGCCGATCCTGCACATGGGCACAGCCATGACGCATCACCTGTGGCACTCGTTCGCGCGCAGCGCCACGGTCGACACCTACCTCAACACCCTCTCGGGGGCGATTGTCGGCGGCAAGCCTCCCGCGACCTGGCCGACGGTGCGCGAGCACATCGACCGCAGCGTGCGTTACCTTCTCAGCGTGCGTGCCGACCGTGTTCCCGGCGAGCTGGGCTGGTTCGGCCTGTGGCCGGCCCGCGACTTCCATGGGCAGCGTGTCGACGGCCTGCAGCTCGACGAGATGGAGTACCTCCTCTGCCGGTCGCTGGCCTACGACGCGCCGATCTCGCTGCAGACCGACTTCCGGAGCCTCGACGAGCACAGCCTGACGCCGGGGCTGCTGGCGCTGGTGCGATCCTACGAGGCCCTGCGGCTGTCGGGTGCCATGACCGGGGCCGATCTGGCGGCGTGGCGTGTGCCCGGCCGGGATGGCATCCTCCTGCGCGACGGCGCGGCGCCGCCGCGGCTGGTGGGGGTGACGCCGCTGGCGGCGGTCGGCGGCGGTCGGGCGGTGCGCGGCACGGTGGGTGCCTACGGGTCGGGCGCGCTCGCGTCGCTCTGGCACAGCCATCGGCGGGGGGCGGTGACGCTCGACCTGGCGTCGGCGGCGGGGGTCCGGGCGCTGGATCTGGAGGGCCGGCCGCTGCCGGTGCTCGAGGTCGCGGGCGGCGTGCGGATCGAGGTCGGCGCGCACCGCGTCGTGCTGGTCTGTCCGGGCCTGTCGCCGGCGGCGCTGCAGGCGGCGCTGGCGGGAGCGCGGGTGGTGAGCGAGCCGCCGGTGGTGCTCGTGGTGCCTGCCGCCGCCGCGCGTCGGCTGCAGGGCTCGGTGGCGCTCGGCTCGAGTCTGGGGCTGACGGACCCCGGCGCCTGGGGCGATGTCCTGGTCGGCACCGCCGCGGCGGATTTCGTGAAGGCCAATGACTGGTATGCCGAGTACAGCGTCGACATCCCGCACGACGGCCTGTGGACGATCTGGTCGCGCCAGCGCTATCCCAGCGGCACGGACCAGTCCTTCGCCCTGGTGCCGGAGGGCGAGGCGGCGACCTTCCAGGGCCGGCAGGTTCTCGGCAACTGCGGCCGGAACGACGCCGCCTGGCACTGGGCCGGACAGGGCGGCGGGAGCACGACGGAGCCGCCGGGGCGGCGTCTGACGATGCCGTTGCGGCGGGGTCGCTTCACCTTCCGCATCCACCCGCGCGAGTGCGGCGCGGCGGCGGCGACCAACCCGCGTCTGGACGCGATTGTGTTCGTCGACGACGCGCAGCTCGAGCCGAGCGACGAGGCCCTGCGGCCGGCATCGGCGCCGTGAGGGGGAGAACGAGGACGAGGACGAGCGGGAGGACGAGGACGAGGACGAGGTGGGAGGACGAGGACGAGGGGGGAGGACGAGGACGAGGGGGAAGGACGAGGACGAGGGGGAAGGACGAGGACGAGGGGGAAGGAC
>JAGVUW010000686.1 GCA_019136035.1 Verrucomicrobiota bacterium
GCACCACGCCTCGATCGCGGGCATGTAGAGTTGGCGGTAGTCGCCGCTCCAGGTGTGCAGACCAACCACCAGAGGCATCGCCCCGGCGGCAGTCGGCGCCAGGAAGCGGGCCGGCTGGAGGGTGCCGTCGACACGGCTCGGACAGCGCACCACCCCGCCCAGGCCGGCCGGGGCGGCGCCGTCCGCGCCGACCTCGATGCCATGGACCTCCGGGGCGGCCTCGGGCGCAGCGCTGCGCCAGCTCAGCCGCACGAAGCGCACCGGCATCCCCAGCGGCACCCGCGCCAGCGGCGTCGGCGGCAGCGCCCCGATCGCCTGCCAGTGCACGCCGTCGGTGCTGACGTCGACCGTACTGTCTGCCAGCCCCGCCGAGCCGCCGCGGTCGACCGTGATCGCCGCCAGGCGTTTCACCAGCCCCAGGTCGAAGGTCAGCACCCACTCGCCGGCGCCCGCCGCGTCACGCCAGGCGCCGGTCACCTCGGGCAGTGCCATCTCCGGAGTGCAGCCCGCCGCCGAGGGCCCACCCTGAACACGGATCGTCGTCGCCATAGAACCAGCCTCTCCTTGAACACCCTCAGGCGCCCCGCCATCACAGGCCCGCAAGGGCCACCGTACCAAGGCTGATCGAAGATCGCGTCAGCGCTCACTGGGCCACCCTGAAGGGGTGCCAGATCGTAGCCGGGGGGCGCGCGAGAGCACGACCCCCGGAACCGTGAATCCACGAACCACGCACCCTGAAGGGCGTGCCAGAACCGGACTCCCAGACAGCCCTGCCGGCGCGGCCCGGCCTTGCCGCCAACGCCGCCGGGCACTACCTTTCGCCAACAGCCGGCCCGGCGGGCCGGCGCCGGACGCCTCTCAGCATACACGACACGCACCGCGGTGCAACAGGAGATCGCCGATGCAGACCGTCGCTCTGGTCGGGTGCGCCCATATCCACACCCCGGGTTTCGTCAACCGCCTCAAGGCCCGCCAGGACATCCGCGTCAAGCTCGCCTGGGATCCCGATCCGGCCCGGGCCCAGCGCCACGCCGAAGCCCTCGGGGCCGGCGTCGCCAAGACAGCGCGTTCGATCTGGAAGGACCCCGAGATCAGCGCCGTGATTATCCTCTCGGAGACCAATCGCCACCGCGAACACGTCCGCGCCGCCTGCGCCCACGGCAAGCACCTCTTCGTCGAGAAGCCCCTCGGCCGCGGCGCCGTCGACGCCTATGCCATGGCCAACGCCATCGAGGCCGCCGGCGTGATCTTCCAGACTGGGTACTTCATGCGCGGCCTGCCCGCGCACCAGTTTCTCCACCAGCAGGTGCAGGCCGGCGCCTTCGGCACCATCACCCGGGCCCGCGGCTCGAACTGCCACCACGGCAGCCTGGCCGGGTGGTTCGACCAGGAGTGGCGCTGGATGGCCGACCCGCGCATCGCCGGCTGCGGCGCCTTTGGCGACCTCGGCACCCATGCCCTCGATATCCTCCTCTGGCTCCTCGGCGAGCCCCAGATCGTCACCGGCCAGACCGCCGTCGTCACCGGACGCTATGGCGATTGCGATGAGTGCGGCGAGGCGATGATGCGCTTCCCCGGCGGCGCCATGGCCACCCTCGCCGCCGGCTGGGTCGACCTCGCCAACCCGGTCAGCCTGCAGCTCAGCGGCACCGAAGGCCAGGCCGCCATCATCAACGGCGATCTCTTCTTCCAGAGTACCCGCGTCGCCGGCGCCGACGGCAAGAAGCCGTGGACCGATCTGCCGCCGGCACTGCCCCATGCCCTGGACCTCTTCCTCAACGCCATCGGCGGCGGCAGCACCGCCTGCCTGGTGACGGCGCGCGAAGCGGCCGTGCGCAGTGCCGTCATGGAGGCCATCTACCGCGCCGGCGCCCTGAACCGCTGGGTCAAGCCCCGCCTGCACAGGAGCTGAGGACGCCCCGCGGTCAGCGCGGCGGCGGCGCGGGGGCGCGGTCCGGGAGGGCCGCGCCGTCGCCCTGCTCGAGCCAGCGCCGTATGCCATCCCACCCGGCCGGCCCGAAGCGCCGCGCCCACCAGCGGTAGCCGTCGCCGTAGACCGCGTCCGGCGCGTTCTCGATCTCTGCCACCACATCGCCGCAGCCCAGACGGCGGCAGACCACCGCGGCGGTGTACTGGCAGAGGCCCTCCTTCGCCCACTCGGGAGCGCGCTCGTCGAAGCGCGGGTAGCGCTCGGCCAGGAGGTCGTGCGTGAGCTCGTGAACCGCCGTGCTCAGAAAACTGTCCGCCGGCAGGCCGTAGAGCATCAGGATGCGCCGGCTCACCTCGGTCTCCTCCCTTAATACGCGCCCGAAGAGGTTTCGCGTCGTCGTGGTCACGGTCTCGCGCTGATAGCGCCCCAGTTCACGCACGCTCACCGCGGCCTCGAGACCGCGGTGCTCCGGCAGGGCGTCCAGGCCCACCAGGTGAAGGGGCGGCGCCGGCGGCAACGCCTCACCCAGCGCCACCGCCAGCATCCGTCGGGCACGCGCGTAGAGCTCCGCTGCCTCACCACGGTCAAACACCAGACTCGGACGGCACCCGGCACAGACCACCCGACCGTCAGCGAGGGTCTCGCCGCCCTCCACCGGCCGGCTGCAGGCGTCGCAGCGCGGGCCCTCCGCATGGGCCCGGCAATACGTGCGCCCCTCGACCGTGAAGGACTCCCGCAAGGCCTTTCCGCACAGGGCACAGGTCGGCAAGGTACGCTCGAAGCAGGCATCGGAGCAGTAGTGCCGACCGCCCTGCACCAGGTGGCGACCGCTGACCACCTGGCCGCAGGTCGCGCACACCGGCAGCGTCCGACGGTAGCACGCCTGCGAACAGAACGACCGCCCGCCAGACTCGAGAAAGCGCGCCGGGAGGGCCTGCCCGCAGATATCACAGGTGTCCGCGGCCCCGGCGGCCAGCGCCGCCAGGAACAGCACCAGCACCGCCAGAGGCCCCCCCAGACGACCCGGCCGCGGCACCGGCGGGCCGCAACGCTGCACACCCGGCCGCGCCAGGCCGGCCGCGCCCCGCCGCACCGACGACACCCGCGCTATGACTGCTTTCCACGCCACTCGCAGGCACCTCGCTGACAAACACCGCCAACCGCGCAAGCCGGGCGTCACCACCGCCGTTCAGGACGGCTCAACGTCAAGACTGACCTCGGAGGCCTCTACCCGCAGAGAAGCCGTGCGCCCGAGGGGCAGGCTTAACGACGGGTAGCCATGCCCGAACTCCAGACCGGCCGCCACCGGACCGTCACCATGCGCCGCCGCATCGGCAAAGACCTCCGGCAGCCAGGACGCATCCTCGCCGTCGGTGAACTGACCAAAGACCAGGCCCGCCACGCCCCGCAGACACCCGGCCTGGCGAAGCTGTACGAGGTACCGGTCCACCCGGTAGGCCGCCTCATGGGTGTCCTCCAGGACCAGAATCGCGCCCCGCAGATCCGGCATCCATGGCGTCCCGACCAGACTCACCAGCACCGACAGATTCACCGGCACCAGCGGCCCGCGAGCCAGCCCCGTTCGTAGAGCCCGTAGACCCCCGCGCACCAGCATGTTTGCGCCGGACAACGCCTGCCGCAAC
>JAGVUW010000095.1 GCA_019136035.1 Verrucomicrobiota bacterium
CCGGGGGGCGCCGGTCCGGCCTGTGGCTGACGTGTCTTGTCGGGACGCTCGGGCTGGCCCTGTGGGCGTCGCGTGCCGCCGCGGCGCCGAACCCGGCCCCGGCCGCGCCGGCGGCGAGCGCCGCGGCGCCGGTCGAAGGCGTCGCACCGGCGGCGCCGGCCCGACCGGGGGTCATCGCGGTCGACACACCGAACCGGTCGCTGTCGTTCGCCGCGGTGATCAACCTGGCCGAGGGTCCCATCGAGGTGGTCATCGCCACACCGAAGGGCCGTCTGCACGAGGCGCTTCTGCGGGCCGACGTCAACCCCCTGATGCTGCAGGCGTCGCTCTACGCCCTGGGTCTGAACAACGGCCCGCGGCTCCTCGACTCGACGGGCCGGCGCGGCGATCTGGTGGATATCGACATTGAATACGTCAACGCCGCCGGGACAGCCGTGCGTGAGCCCGTCGAGGCGTGGATACGCGACACGCGCACCGGCGAGCGTCTCCGGCGTACCGGCTGGGTCTTCGTCGGGTCGGTCATGCGCGATGGGCTCTTCCTGGCCGAGGAAGAGGGCAACATCTGCATCAACTACTCGGTGGGCAGCACCATCCTGGACTGCCCGGATCCACAGAGTCTTGAAGACACCCTGCACGTCGTCGAGCCCCGTCAGGCCGCGCCGGGCCTGGGGGGCGCCGTGCGGGTCATCCTGACGGCGCGGAGGGCCTCGCCATGACGGCACTGCGTGTGCATGGCGGGCGGCCGCTGTGCGGTGTCCTGCAGGCCGCCGGCAACAAGAATGCGGCCCTGCCGCTCCTGGCCGCGGCGCTCCTGACTGATGAGCCGGTGCGTCTGGAGAATGTCCCGGACATCGGCGATGTGCGGGTTCTCCTGGAGCTGATCACGGCGGCCGGTGTCAGCGTCTCCTGGGAGCCGGCTCGGCGGACGGTCGAGGTGCAGGCCCGCCAGGTCTCCAGCCGCGAGCTGCCGGCGGCGCTGTACGGTCGTCTGCGTGCCGGTGTGCTTCTGGCGGCGCCGCTGCTGGCGCGTGTCGGCGAGGCGGTGATGGCCCCGCCCGGCGGCGATGTCATCGGCCGGCGTCGCCTGGATGCTCACCTCGAGGGCCTTGAGGCGCTTGGGGTCCAGGTCGACCTCGGCGAGCGTCTGCATTTTCGGGCGCCGCGCGGTCTGCGCGGTGCGGACATCTTCCTGCCGGAGGCGAGCGTCACGGCCACCGACCAGATCCTGATGGCGGCGGCGCTGGCGTCCGGCACGACGCGGATTCACAACGCGGCCTGTGAACCGCACGTCCAGGACGTGGCGCGGCTGCTGGTGGCGATGGGCGGGCGCATTGAGGGGATCGGGAGCAACACCCTGACCGTCACCGGGGTCGAGCGTCTGCACGGGGCCTCCTACCGCATCGGCTCGGACTTCTGCGAGGCGGCCAGTTTCCTGGCCCTGGCGGCGGCGAGTGGCGGCGATGTGACCGTGCGCGGGGTCGAGCCCGAGCACTACCGCATGATCGGCCGGACCTTCCGGCGGCTGGGCGTGGTCCTGGAGGCGGGTCCGGACTGGCTGCGTGTCGGCCCCGAGCAGCCGCGCCGTGTCGTGCCCGAGCGCGCCGGCGGCATGCCGGTGATCGACGACGGCATCTGGCCGCAGTTTCCTTCGGATCTGATGAGCGTCACCATCGTCCTGGCGACCCAGGTCAGCGGCACCGTCCTCTTCTTCGAGAAGCTCTACGAGAGCCGCATGGCCTTCGTCGACCGCCTGGTGGCCATGGGCGCCAATGCCGTGATCTGCGACCCGCACCGGGCCGTGATCAGCGGCCCCAGCACCCTGCATGGGATGCTCCTGCAGAGCCCGGACATCCGCGCCGGTATTGCCCTCCTGGGCGCGGCCCTCTGTGCCCGTGGCGAGAGCCTGATCCGGAATGCCGAGTCGATCGACCGTGGCTACGCCGACATCACCGGGACCCTGCAGAGCCTGGGGGCCGATGTCGAACGCACGGCGGGCTGAGGCGGACGGCGACGGCCGGGCGCCGGCGCCCGCCGGCGCCTGGCCGCGGTGGACAAGGGACTCAGGGGACTCAGGGGACACCGGCTGGCGCCACGCACGATCCGGCGCCCGGCTGCTGCGGCGGCTGTCCCCAGCCGCTCTGGTCACGGGCGCCGTCGGGCGGCGCCCGGGAGGTCCACGGACGGCGCCGTGGACCTACTTGCGCGGCGCCGTGGGGCGGCGGCCGTTGCGGCGGCGACGCGAGGTGCCGTTCAGCGCGCCGGTGCCGGCTGGGCCTCTTTGCCGATCGGGTTGAGCTCGGCGTGGTCGAAGCGCACCCGTGTCTTCCAGCCCTTGCCGTCGAGGCGGACCTCCTTGATGAACCAGAGGTCGTTCTCGTGCTTCTTGGCGCCCTTCAGCTCGAGGGTGCGCCAGGGCTCGCCGGCGCCGGTCTCATACCACTCGGCCTTGAGCGGGTAGCCATGGCTGCCGCTGAACCAGACGCGGACCACGCCGCGGCCCTGGGGGTGGGCGAGTTCCATGACCCGGCACGGGCGCCGCAGGTAGATCTCGCCGGGGAGTTCGCGCTTGAAGTCCCAGTAGATGAAGGCAAAGGTGAGGTCTTCAGGCTGGATGCCGAACTCGAACAGCCCGGGCGGCGTCTCCTTCTCCGGCAGGTCGACGCGGGTCTGTGCCGGCGTGGCGTCGCCGTGGCGCTGCTCGAGGCCGTAGACATTGTGGTCGTTGAGGACGAGCTGGGCGTGCAGGGAGTCGGGTGCGAAGGTCATGCGCAGGCGGATGGTGCCGCGGCGCTCGCCGTGCTGGTCCGAGACGTACTGCACCGAGCCGGTGGCCTCGCCCCAGGCCTCCTGACGGAAGGGCCGCCGGACCTCGCGCAGGAAGTCCTCGGCGGGGAGTTCCGCGGCGACGTCGCCGACGTCCTCGTCGTCGTCCTCAGCCAGGGCCGGCCAGGACGATACCAGGCCCAGGCAGAGGGCCGCCACGACGGCGATACCGCGACGGCACATAGGGTTCCGGATGGTCATGGGCGCGCGTCCTGTTCCGTGCGGAGTCACTCCTCCTCGATGCCTTGAGGGAAGTACTCCATGTCATTGGTCACCAGAATCTGGTCGAAGCGCACGCCGTCCTCGCGGTTGAGCAGGAAGAGGGTGTGGGTACCGGGCTCCAGGGCGAAGGTGCCCGGTGCCTCGAGCCAGTGCCAGGCGTTGTAGGTGCCGTCGTTGCCGACCGTCAGCGGCTTGCCGTCTTCGCCCAGGCGCACGTACACTGTATTGCCGCAGGAGCCATCCCACCAGGCCCGGACCCAGATCTTGCAGGTCACCGGCGCCGCGACGCTGAGTTCGAAGGCCGCGCCGCCGTACTTCATGTCCGGGGTGCCGTCTTCGGGCGGCGTGCCCTTGCCATCGAGGATCTGCAGGACGGTGCCCTTGGCCGACTGGCCGTCGGGGGCGCGCTCCATGGGTGCGGCCACGGTCTTGGCATCGGCGGCGGCGTTGATGACGCGGAAGAAATCCGTGCGATTGCCGGCGAGGGCGGCCGCCACGGCGTTGCTGGCGGCGGGTGCCTCAGG
>JAGVUW010000716.1 GCA_019136035.1 Verrucomicrobiota bacterium
CCGACAGCGGCGACGCCTCCGGGGGCGTGGCGGCCTGGCTGAGTTTCCATCAGGCGCTGCTGCTGGTCCTGCAGGCGTGGACGGCCGGCAGCGCCCCGGGCACTCTCCCGGTCGCCGGCGGCCGGCCGCGGGTGCAGCCGGCGATCGACCTGATCCGTCGGCGCCGCGGCGAGCCGGTGCGTGTCGCCGAGGCGGCGCGCGCCTGCGGCCTGTCGCCGAGCCGCTTCTCCGAGCTCTTCCGCCAAGCCCTGGGGGGGACCTTCGCGCAGTTCGCCCTGCGGGCGCGCCTGGCCGGGGCGGCGGGCGACATCCGCGGCACCAGCCTGCCGCTGAAGGTCATCGCCGAACGCTGGGGGTTCTACGACCCGAGCCACTTCTTCCGTGTCTTCCGGCGCCACTTTGGCGGCGGCCCGCAGGAGTTCCGCACCGCCGCCCGCCGGTAGGGGGGCGAGGCGACGCAACGGCCTGAGCCGGTGACACGGCAGGGCAGAGGCAGCGCCCGCCACACAACAGACGGGCCTCGCCTACTTGGCGGCCCGCTTCGCCAGCGCCTCCGCGATCGCCTCAACGACCTTGCCAGCCAAAGCCCGCGAGCCCGGCTTCGAGAAATGCACGTTCACCGGGAGCTGGATCTCCTGCAGGCGCGGCAGCGCGAACTCGTAGAGGTCGTTGATCGCGATGCCGTTCTCGTCCATGACGCGCTTGGCCACGGCGTTGTAGGCGATGACGTCGGCATTGCGGCGCACGGGGTTCAGGTTGCCCTCGGGTACCGGTGTGGTGGCGCACCAGATCAGGGTGGCGCCGGTGGTCTTCAGCCGCGCCACGAGGGCGCGCAGGTTCTTCGCATACGCCTCGATGGGGACCTGCTGCTTGCCGTCGGGATTGCACTTGATGTCGTGCAGACCCCAGTTGAAGTGGATGACGTCCAAGCGGCCCTCGCCCAGCCACCGGTCCATGGCAGTGACCGCACGCGAGCTCGGCCCGCCATTCTCGGGGATGCGGTGCACGTTGGCCTGACCGTCGAGCAGTTCGCGGACCGGCAGGGTGTAGCCCATGGAGATGGAGTCGCCGATCAGCAGGACGCGCGGCAGGCCAGGGACATCCTGCACCGGCGCCAGCGAGGGATCCGGCCGCGGCTTGGGCTTGGCCGCCGCCGGCGCCGCCGGCTTGGGCGCGGGCGTGACGGCATCCGGGGCCGCAGGCGCCGCCGGCTTGGGCGCGGGCGTGGCGGCGTCGGGGGCCGCCTGCGACCACACGGTCGCACCGAGGGCGCAGACCAGCGCCAGGACCAGACACCAGGGACCGCGTCGACTGGGCATGCTGTGCATGGGCTCCTCCTGAATGCCGTGGACACCTGCCCACGGCTGATTCCACCATAGCCCGCCGCCGGCGGCCCGGCAACCGGACGAAGCCGGCCACCCCGGCCCCTGGCCCGTAGCTGTTTGAAAGTCCGGTTCTGGCACCCTTCCAGGGTGCTGTGGTTTGTGGGTTCGCGTTTCCGGGGGTCGGGCTCTCGCGCGCCCCCCGGCTACGATCTGGCACCCCTCAGGGTGACCAGGTGAGCGCTGACGCGATCTTCGATCAGCCCTGCCCCGGGCCGGCGGCGCTGGCGGCCGCCCCGGGCGGGCGGTATGGTGGGAAAGCGGACCGAGCGCGGGCATCGCCCGGAATCCGGAAGGTCGGAGGGCGGGAACCCGGCAGGGGGAGCATGTCCTTGACGCATGGCACGACGACGCGGATCACCGCCTGCACGCGCCGGCCCGGACAGGCGCGGAGGCTCTGGGCGGCCCTTCTGTCCCTTCTGTCCCTCGTGTCCCTTCTGTCCCTCGGGCCGCTGGGCCCGCGTCGGAGGAGCGCATGACCATGAAGCTGACAGCCACGAGCCTGCTGGCCCTGCCGCTGAGCGCCATGGCGGCGTCACCGTCTTCCGCCCCTATCGCCATCGGCGGCCGCCTCGAACTCATGGTCGACGAGGCCCTCATCGAGTCGCTGAGCGGTGCAGCGCGGCTCGCGCTGCACCGTCCGGTACCCCGCGAGGTCGTCTTGACCACCGACGCGCCCTGGGAGGGCAACGCCAGCGCCTACCAGTCGGTCTTCAAGGATGGCGACGTCTACCGCATGGTCTACCGCGGCGGGCACTACCGGCATGGCGGCCCGCCCGCCGAGACGCGCGAGGCGCACCCGTGGGTGCTCTGCGTCGCCGAAAGCGCCGACGGCATCACCTGGCGACGCCCCGAGGTCGGCCGGCGCGAGTGGAACGGCAGCCGCGCCAACAACATCGTCGTGGACACCGCCATGATGGCCGCCTTCGGGGGCTGCCCGGCGCACACGGCCGCCTTTATCGACGCCAACCCGGCCTGCCCGCCCGACCAGCGCTACAAGATCATCGCCTACGGCACCCGCCCGAAGGGACTCTACGTGCTGGGCTCGCCGGACGGCTACGACTTCCGTGTGCTCAGCGAGCGGCCCATCCAGACGGTCGGGGCCTTCGACTCCCAGAACCTCGTCTTCTGGGATGGCGAACGCCGCGAGTACCGCATGTACCACCGCGGCTTCAACGGCGCCGTCCGCGACATCCTCACCGCGGTCAGCCCGGACATCCTCAACTTCCCGGAGCCGCAGTGGCTGGACTACGGCGACAGCCCGACGATGGCCCTCTACACCAACCAGATCCAGCCGTACTACCGCGCCCCGCACCTCTTCATGGGCTTCCCCATGCGCTACTGCGACCGCGGCTGGTCGGAGCCGATGCTCGACCTGCCCGGGCGTGAGGTCCGCGCCGCCCGCGCCCGGCATCACCCGCGCTATGGCACCACGATCACCGACGCCGTCTTCATGACCAGCCGCGACGGGGTGCACTTCCGGCGCTGGAGCGAGGCCTTCCTGCGCCCGGGGCCGCGGCAGAGCGGCTCGTGGGTCTACGGCGACAACTTCCTCTTCTGGGGCCTGGTCGAGACGCCATCGGTCTTCGGCGACGCGCCGCCGGAGCTGAGCCTCTACGGCACCGAGAACTACTGGGAGGGCGAGGCCACGCGTATCCGGCGCTACACCCTGCGCATCGATGGCTTTGTCTCAGCCGGCGCGCCCTACGACGGCGGCGAGGTCCTGACGCGGCCGCTGCTCTTCACCGGCGGCAGCCTGGCACTGAATCTGGAGACCAGCGCCTTCGGGTCGGTCCAGGTCGAGATCCAGGACGCCGGCGGCACCCCCCTGCCCGGCTTCGCTCTCGACGACTGCCCGCCGATCTTCGGCGACCGACTGCGCCACATCGTGCGCTGGAAAGGCCGCGGCGGCGACCTGCGCGGCCTCGAGGGCACGCCGGTCCGCCTGCGCCTCCACCTGCGCGATGCCGACCTCTACGCCTTCCAGTTCGTGCCCTACTTCTTGTAGACCGTCTTGGGGTCGAAGACGCGCTCGCCGACGACCTTCAGATCGCCGCCGTCGACCCGGCGGAAGAAGCAGCTCCGGTAGCCCTCGTGGCAGGCGGCGCCGCCGACCTGGTCGACCTTCAGGACGACGGTATCCTCGTCGCAGTCGATGAGGACCTCCTTGACCCACTGCAC
>JAGVUW010000392.1 GCA_019136035.1 Verrucomicrobiota bacterium
GCGGCGGCGGATGGTATCGCCCTCGCGGGAGACGCGGGTCTCCATCACCTTGTCTTCCAGGCAACCGCAACGCGGGCACCGCATGCTGTGCACCCTTGATGATAGCCTCGAGGCAGCCGGCTCTGCGGCGCCGACACGGCACCGGGCCCGGCGGTGGCGACGCCACGCGTGTCGTGGTGGGCCACGATCGGGGTAAGGTAGTCTGAGGCGGTCGCCCCTGCAACCCGCTCGCCAGAGCCCGCAGGGCTGTCTCAGTCGAGGTCGCGGACGACGCGTTCGATGGCGGTGGCGCGGCCGTAGTCGTTGACGGTGACAACGGTGGCGTGGAGGCGGATGTGGTGATCGGCAACGGTGAAGCGCGCCGGCATCCCGGTCGAGAAGCGCTGCAGGACGGGCGCCAGGTCGCGGCCGAGGACTGACTCACGGGAGCCGACCATGCCGACATCGCACTGGAAGGCGGTGCCGTTGGGGAAGATGGTCTCGTCGGCAGTGGGGACGTGGGTGTGGGTGCCGAGCACGGCGGTGACGCGGCCGTCGAGGTAGCGCCCGAGGGCGATCTTCTCGCTGGTGGCCTCGGCGTGGATGTCGACGAGGATGACCGGGGTGACCTGGCGCAGTTCGGTGACGATGCGGTCGGCGGCCTGGAACGGGCAGTCGGCGAGGCCGTTCATAAAGGTCCGCCCGAGCAGACAGACGACGCCGATGGTGCGGCCGTTGCTGCCGGTGAAGAGGCCATGGCCGCGTCCGGGCTGGCCGGGGTGGACATTGGCCGGACGCAGGACCTGGGTCAGGCGGCCGACGTCATGGACGAACTCGCGCTGATCCCAGACGTGGTCGCCGCTGGTACAGACGTCGACCCCGGCGCCCGTCAACTCGACCAGGCAGCGACGCGTGAGGCCGGAGCCGCCGGCCGAGTTCTCGGCGTTGGCGACGCAGAGGTCGCAGCCGTACTCGCGGCGCAACGCCGGAACGAAGGCCGTCACCGCCTCGCGGCCGCCCTTGCCAACAATATCGCCGACGAACAGCAGTCTCATGGTCCCCCTGCTCTGGTCCGGGCGCCGACACCCCGTGTGCCTGGCCATGCCGGGATCCGCGTACTATAGCCGCCCCGCGGCCGTTCGGACGGCCCTCTCCCTGCCTGACGGCGGCCCGTCAGCCCACCCCGGGGGCCGTGGCGGGGGCCTCCCAGAGGCACTCGACGACGACAGCGCTGCCGGCGGCATCGAGGCGGACCGTCTCGAGACGCTGGACGGTCCAGGACGGCACCGCGGCCGCCAGCAGGGCGCGAGCGACGGCCGGATCGGCGGTCAGGGTCGCGCCGGTCTGGCCGCGGCAGGATCCGGTCAGGCGGAAGGCGTCTTCACCGGGCCGGAGTCGCCGCACGCCGATCTCGGCGGAGGCCGGCGGCCGCGGCGATGCCGGGCGGCCGCGGTGGCGCTGTCGCGAGGGCAGTGCCGGTGGGGCGGGCCAGGGCCATTCAGCGCCGCCGAGACGGCGCCGGACGCGCTCCTCGCACTCCCAGACGACGACGAACGCCTCCTCGCGCTGGCGCAGCAGACGGGCTCTCTGGATGATATCGGATGGCTTCATGCGCAGGCCGTGCCGCGGCTCCGTGACTCAGGCCTGGCCGGGGGCGCGGTGCGCGGCGGCGCCGCCGCGGGGGGCCGCCTTGTCGGGGCCGTCGAGGCGACTGGCGGGGGCCTTCCCGGGGTTCTCGGCGGCGGCGTCATCGGCGGGGGCTTCCGCGGCGGCGTCGTCGGAATCCGCGGCGGTGTCGGCATCCGTTGCGGCGCTGTCGGGTGCGGGCGGCGCCGCCTTGGCGGTGGCGGCTTTGACAGGCCGGCGGGCGCGGGCCGCGGCGGCATCGGCGGCGGCGACGGGCAACGGCGGCGGCGGGAAGACGAAGAGCCCGGCCTCGCCGAGGATCTGGTCGACGCCGGCCTCGAGGTCGGCGATGCGGCGGTAGGCCTCCTCACGCTGCGCCAGGAGCTTGTCGACCTCGACGCGGGCCTCATAGGCGGCCCGGATGACCTCCGCGTCGGCGTTCATGACGATCTCGACGAAGGTCAGTTTCGGTGCTTCTTTCGGGGCGATTGCCATAGGGTATCTCCTCAGGGGTCCTGATAGGTGCGGTCGGTGCCGGCGGCGGCGGCCGGCGGCGCGGCGTGGGGTCGCGTCGTGCCAAGGCGTTGGCGGGCGACGGCGGCCACGCTGTCATCGGCATCGGCAGCGAGGCGGCCGAGCAGGTCGAGGCCGAGGGCGGGGTTGTCGCAGAGGCGGCGTCGCACCGCCGGAGCGAGGTCGAGGAGCAGCGTCTCCTGCATGGCGCGGGTGAGGTGCGGCGAGGCCGCGGCCAGGGCCCGCAGGGTGGGCAGGCGGTGCTGCTGGAGGCGATGGGCGTGCAGGGCCGGCGGGTCCACGGGGACGGCGCCGGCCTGGGCCAGCGCGTAGGTGGCGTCGTCGTCGGCGCTGGCGATGATGATGGCCGTGTGTTCGGGCCGCAGGTCGGCCCGGCCGGCGACCAGGAGGCGCACCTCGGCGTCGTCGAGCTGGAGGAGCTGCAGGAGCATCCGCGGCGGCGCGGACGGGTTCAGGGCCAGGGCCTGCCGGACGGCGGGCTCGGGGTCGCGGGCGAGGGCCTCGGCGCAGCGCGGCGGCAGGTCCGGATGAGCGGCCAGGACGGCGCGGACCTGGCCATCCTGATCAGCGGCGAGGAGGTCGAAGGCGAGCCCCGAGAGGGCCGGGCTGGACGCCAGGGCGCAACGGACCTCGAGGCTGCCCTCGCGGCTCCAGCCGACGACCTCGTCGGGCGCCAGGCGGCGGCGGCCCAGCGCCGCGGTCTGGACCGCGCTGGAGGGGCTGAAGGTCAGCGACTCCAGGACCGCCTCGGGGAGGTCGCGGCGCTGCAGCATGAGGCCCTGCAGGACCTCGTCGTCATCGTCGGCGCATTCCAGGAGGACGGCTTCCGGGCAATGCCGGTCGAGGAGGGCGGCCGCGGCGACGCCCGGATCGGGATCGCGGGCGAGGCCGCGGTGGATGTCGGGATCGAGGCGCGGCACCGCGAGGAGCGCCTGCCGGACGAGGGCCATGCCATCGCGGCTGAGGGCCTGCTGCACGCGGGTCGGCGTGGCCGGATTGCGGGCGAGGTCCTGTCGGACGCGCCAGTCGGGGTCCTGGGCCAGGCGGCCGGCGACGCCGGCCGACAGGCTGGTGTTGCCGGCGACAGCCTGGCGCACGGCCGGCTCGGCCGCGGCGGCGAGGTCGGCAAGGGTCGCCGGCGGGGTGCGGGCGTGTGCCGCCAGGGCGGCGCGTTCCTCGGCGTTCGTGGGGCCGCGATGCGCCAGGCTCTCGATCAGGCGTGTCGGGGTCTCGGGCAGCAGGGCCAGGAAGAGCCTGACCGCGGGCCGGTCGAGGTGGTCGCCCACGCCAGCGGCTTCGTCAGCGCCCCCGTGCACGCCTCCACCTCGGGCACCGTGGCCTCCATCGGCGAGGCGCCCATCCCGCATCCCTCGGGCCTGTCGGCGCCATGCATCGTCATCGAGCCCGACGGCGAGGACCG
>JAGVUW010000815.1 GCA_019136035.1 Verrucomicrobiota bacterium
CTGGGATCGGAACTGAGCGGGGGCGTCCGGTCACTCTCGCAGGGGGGCGCGTCGCGGTGCGCGAGGTTGTTGTCGCAGGCCTTCAGCCTGCCGCGCGGGAGGGCTGGACTTCCCAGGGCGTTGCCCTGGGCTGGCCGATGGTGCCCCTTCAGGGCGCCGGATGGGCGGCTCGTGGACGCGTTCGCGTCTGGGTCCCCTCGCCCTCCGGGAGAGGCGCGGTGGCGCCCGGCGGGTCCCCCGGCGGCGCTGCAGATCCGCGTGCCGTTGCCCGGGCAGGGCTGCTCGAAGATCGCGTCAGCGTTCTCTCGGTCACCCTGGAGGGGTGCAAGATCGTAGCCGGGGGTCGTGCGGAGTACGACCCCCGGAACCGCGGATTCCACGCCATGCACCCTGGAGGGGTGCCAGAACCGGACTCTCGAACAGCCCTGGGGGCCGAGTGGCCCCCACTCCCCGCTCGCGGCTCCTGTGCTATAGTGCCGGAGGTCGGCGTCCCTCGGGGCAAGGAGTCCATGGTGAAGACAACGGTTCGCGCGGCGTTGGTGCTGTCCTGGTTGACTCTCGCGGCGGTGTCGGGCGAGGACGGCAGCGCCGCCGGCGCCCAATCGCGCCTCCTTCCCGAGGTCATCGTGACGGCGCGCGGCCGCGAGACGCTGGTCTCGCAGACCCCGGGCGGGGTCGGCGTGGTGACCGCGTCGGATGTCCTGAGCGTCCAGCCGATCAGCATCGGCGACGTCACCGACCGCCTCCCGGGGATCAGCCTCAGCGCCGACGCGCCCTGGGGCGGCGACGTCGTCATCCGCGGCCTCGGCCGGAATCAGGTCGTCATGCTCGTCGACGACTGCCGCATCAACACTGCCACCGACATCAATGCTCAGTTCGGCCTGGTCAGCCCGTATGACATCGAGCGCGTCGAGGTGCTCAAAGGCCCGATCAGCTCGCTCTACGGCTCCGGCTCGACCGGCGGCGTGGTCAATGTCATCACCCGCGATGCCGCCTTCACCAGCCAGCGTGAGACCCACGCCACCCTGATCAACGGCGTCGGGCGCAACCCGGACGGCTTTACGACCTACGGCAGCGCCACCACCAGCGGCCGCCGTGCCAAGCTCTTCCTCTCGGCCGGGCGGCGCGACGTCCAGAGCTACGAGGCCGGCGATGGGCAGGATGTCCACAACAGCCAGTTCGACGACTGGCATATCACCCTCAAGGGCGCCTACCGCTGGGATGACGTCCACACCAGCAGCCTCCAGTACCGGCACTACGAGGGCCACCAGATCGGCATCCCCGGCAAGGGCCTGGCCCTCCCCGACGCCGCGGAGACCGTCACCTACCCGAAGACCGGCATGGACCTCCTGACGCTGAGCCATACCGTCACCCCGAACGCCGGCGCCCTCACCGAGTCGCGCCTGATGCTCTTCTGGGAACTCATCGACCGCCGTGCCCGCATCGAAGACTTCCCCGCCGCGATGCCGATGCTGCGCACCGAGACCGAGGCCGACCACGAGACCCTCGGGGCACGCTGGCAGAACGTCGTCGAGACCGCCGATCACACGGTGGTCCTCGGCACCGACGCCTGGCAGTGGGCCTACTCGGGCTCGCGCCTGCAGTCGCTCAAAAATGGCACCCGCATCCGCGACCTGCCCCTGGCTGACTGCGACCAGACCGCCGTCGGCGTCTTCGCCGAGGACGACTGGCGGCTGGCCGAGGCACTCACGCTCAACCTCGGCGGCCGCGTCGACCGCATCGAGGCCGAATCCGAGGCCCTCCCCGGACGGCGCCCCGAGGCAACCTTCCACGACCTGAGCTGGAACAGCCACGCGGGACTGACCTGGCGCTTCCAGCCGCGCTGGTCGATGACCCTCCTCGGCGCCACCAGCTACCGCTCACCCGACCTCTTCGACCGCTTCAAGTACGTCAGCCTCGGCGGCGGCCGCGAGCTCTTCGGCAACCCCGACCTCGACGCCGAGCAGTCGCTCTATGGCGAGGCGGCCGTGCACTATACCGGGACGGCCCTGCGTGCCACCGCGGCGCTCTTCGTCAACCGCGTCGACGACCTCATCCAGGCCTAACCGGTCACCCCGACACGCGAGGAGATGCGCAACGTCGCCGAGGCACGCCTGCGCGGCGCCGAGGCCGACGCCGAATGGCGCTTCGCCCCGGGCTGGCGCGCCTATGGCAATGTCGCCACCGTCGACGGCCAGGACCTCACCGCCGATCAGTACCTGCGCTTCGCGCCGCCCCTCAATGGCCTCCTCGGCATCCGCCACGACCTCGACTGCGGTGCCTGGGGCGCCGTCGAGACCGCCTGGGCCGCCCGACAGGACCACACCCCGCCAGGCACCCCGACCAGCGATGCCTGGGCTGCCATCAACCTCCGCCTCGGCTATGGCTTCGTCGCCGGCCGCGTCCGACACGACCTCATGCTCTCGATCGAGAACCTCCTCGACAGCGACATCCGCAACTACCTGGCGACGTCGCGGGCCATGGATCTGATGGAGCCCGGCCTCAGCGCCGGGCTGCTCTGGCGCGTTGCCTTCTGAAGCGGCGTGGCGGTGCCGCAGACGACGGCCGCGGCGGCGCGGGGACTGGACAACGGGGCAGTGCCTGGAGACGAGACGATGCGCAGACTCGCAGTGACCCTCGGCGTAGCGGCCCTGCTCGTCGTCGCGGTGTCGGCGACGGATGCTGCGGCGCCGCCGATCGGACCGGAGACACCGGGGTGGTTCCCCTTCACCCTGGACCCGTCACGCGTGGCGGTCGACTCACCGGCCGATGTCGCCTTCCTCAATGGCGGCCCGGCGACACGGCGCATCCGTGTCAGCGGCGGCCACTTCGTCGATGACCAGGGCCGCAGGCAGCGCTTCCTCGGCACCAACGCCACCTTCTCCGCGGCCTTCCCGGAGAAGGACCAGGCGCCCGCCATCGCGGCCCGCCTGGCGCAGCTCGGCATCAACGTCGTCCGCTTCCACCACCTCGACGCCCGCGATATATGGCTGCCCGGACAACAGGGCCTCGACCCGGCCAAGCTCGACCGCCTCGACTGGTTCATCTACCAGTTGAAGCAGCGCGGCATCTACACCAACCTGAACCTCCACGTCTCACGCACCTACCCGGGCCTGGAAGACCTCAAGGACGCCCGCGCCTTCCGCTATGGCAAGATCATCGATATGGCCCACCCGCCATTCATCGAACTCCAGGAGCAGTACGCCCGCGACCTCCTCGACCGCACCAACCCCTACACGGGCCTGCCCCTGACTCAGGATCCCGCCATCGCCTTCATCGAGCTGAACAACGAGAACACCCTCCTGGCCATGGGCTCGGCGGAGCTGGCCGCGCTGGCGGCCGCCCCGGCGCTGCACGAGTCCCTGCGCGCGCAGTGGTCCGCCTGGCTGTCGCGGCGCTACCCCGACGCCGCGGCGGCTCTGGCCGACTGGAATGCCGACGCGGGCCCCCTCGGCGCGGAGATGCTCGCCAATCGGCTCTTCGAGGGCGACCCCGCCGCCTGGACCCTCGAGGGACAGTCGCCCGGCGTCTGCACGATGGCGCGCGAATCGGCGGAG
>JAGVUW010000178.1 GCA_019136035.1 Verrucomicrobiota bacterium
CGATCCACCTGTACATCGGCCAGGAGGCGGTGGCGGTGGGCGCCTGCGCGGCCCTGCGCGACGACGACGTCGTCACCAGCACGCATCGACCGCATGGGCACTGCATCGCCAAGGCCTGGGACCTGAAGCGGACCATGGCCGAGATGATGGGCCGGGCCACCGGGCTGTCGGGCGGCTTCGGCGGCTCGATGCATCAGTTCTGCCGGGCTAAGGGCTTCCTCGGCGGCAACGGCATCGTCGGCGGCGGCATCGGCATCGCCGCCGGGGCCGCCTTCGCGGCGCGCTACCGCGGCACCAGCCAGGTGACGGTCTGCTTCTTCAGCGACGGGGCCTCCAACCAGGGCGTCCTGCAGGAGTGCCTGAACGTGGCGGCCCTGTGGTCGCTGCCGCTGATTCTGCTGTGTGAGAACAATCGTTACGCGGCGACGACCCCGGTCGCCAAGAGCACGAGCCGTGCCGACATCGCGCCGCGGGCCGAGCCCTTCGGTCTGCCGTGGGCCATCTGCGACGGCAACGACGTCCTGGATGTACACCGCACCGTGGCCGCCGCGGTGTCGCGGGCCCGGCGCGGCCGCGGGGCGACGTTCATCGAGGCGAAGACCTACCGCGCTGAGCCGCACTGCGGTATCATCGCCGACGGACGCGACCCCGCCGAGCTGGAGGAGTGGCGTTCACCCACGCATGATCCCATCAGCCGTTTCGAGGATCGCCTGCTTGCAGACGGCGTCCTCTCTGCGGACGGCCTCGGGGCGCTTCGGGAGGCCGTCGAAGCGGACTTGCGGGAGGCCATCGAGTTCGCCCGCCTCAGTCCGTGGCCGACCTTGTCTGCAGTCATCCCGGAAGGGGGTGCCGCCCATGCGTAAGCTGAGCTACGCCGATGCCATCTGCGAAGCGCAGATTGAGGAGATGGCCAGGGATGAGAACGTCTTCGTGATCGGCGAGGATGTGGATATCGACGGGGGCGTCTACAAGCTCACGCGCGGCATCCTGGAGCGCTTCGGGCCGAAACGCCTGGTGGGCACGCCCATCAGCGAGGAGGTCTTCTGCGGCATGGCGGTCGGGGCGGCCATGTCCGGCCTGCGGCCGGTGGTCGAGATCATGTACATCGACTTCATCCTGATGGCCATGGATCCGGTCGTCAACCAGATGGCCAAGATTCCCTTCATGTCCGGTGGGCAGTTCGACATGCCGGTGACGATCCGCGCGCAGGCCGGCGTCGGCAGTGTCGAGGGCGCCCAGCACTCGCAGAGCTTCGAGGCGTGGTTCGCGCACACCCCGGGCTTCAGCGTCTGCATGCCGGCCACCGTCTATGACGCCAAGGGCCTGCTGAAATCGGCCATCCGTTCCAACGCCCCGGTGCTGGTGATCGAGAACCGCATGCTGTTCTTCGAGAAGGAGGATGTCCCCGAGGGCGAGTGGCTGGTGCCGTTGGGGCAGGCCGAGGTGGTCCGGGAGGGAACCGATGTCACCGTCGTGGCGCTGGGCATGACGCGCCGCAAGGCCCTTGCCGCGGCGGCGATGCTCGAGGGTGAGATCTCCGTCGAGGTGATCGACCCGCGCACCGTGGTGCCGCTGGACATGGCCACCCTTGCCGCGTCCATCCGCAAGACGGGGCGCCTGCTGGTGGTCCACGAAGCCCCGACCCGCAACGGCTTCGGGGCGGAGATCGTGCGGCGCGTCGTCGAGGCGTGCTTCGACGATCTGGACAGCCCGCCGCGGGTGCTCGGCGGCGCCGACCTGCCCATCCCCTTCAGTCCAGAACTGGAGCAGGCGTGCATCCCGCAGGTGGCGACGATCGTCGAGGCCATCCGGAGCGTGTACCCATAGCTCCGGCAGGGCCTTCCGATGGCGTGCGCCGGCCAGGGCAGGCCCCCCCGGGAGACCGACGGCAGAGCCATAGGTCTCCCGCCATAGGGCCATCCGCCGCTGGCGGGCGGCCGCCAGTGGGGGAGGGCCCTTCAGAGGGTCAGCCGGCAGCACTCCAGGTGGTTGTTGTCGAGGCCGCCGAAGAGGAGGGCGGCGTGCAGCGGCGGCAGGCAGTTGTAGAGTCGCAGGTGCACCAGCTTGCGATCGCCGTCGGCCACCGGATAGGCGAAGGCCGCGCCGCCTTCGGCACGGTGGAAGCTCGGGATCGACATCTGACGCGAATGGTGGTTGACCAGGCGGACGCCGTCAACCCACAGCGTCAGGCCAACGTCCGCGGTCACCGACAGGACGACCGTCTCCGGGGGGTTATGCACCTCCAGGAAGGTGAACAGGTCCAGGGTGTTCGCGTCGTGCGCCAAGGCCGACAGGTCGATCTGCAGATCGCCGGTCGTGATGATCCGGTCCTGCCACTCGGCCGGACAGCGGCCGGTCGTGCGCAGCGTCTCCGCCAGGGCGGCGGCCTCGTGGGCCGGGAGTTCCGTGACCAGCCAGCGCGCCGTCGGCAGCACGGCCGGTCGCGGCGCCGGGGCGCAGGGGACATACAGCGGCCTGGGCGGCAGCGCCGGGCGACCCAGGCGGCGGGATAGCGCCACCGTCCGGGCGGTCATGTCGGTCAGCGTCAGCGGCACACCGGGAACGGCCTCGACGAAGGCCGACAGCGCCAGCCGGTCGTCGAGACGGGCCAGCCACTCCGGCGGCATCGCCGCGGCGCCGTGGGCGATGCCGAGAAAGGCACCGCAGGTGGCGGCGGTGCAGTCGGTGTCGCGGCCGCAGTTGACCGCGGCAAGCACGGTCCGCATGAAGTCGCCCTCGCCCCAGAGAAGCGCTGTCACGATGGTGGCCAGATTCATCGCGCAGTCGGTGAAGTTGGCGTGTCGGAAGTGGTCGGAAGCCCACACCACTGCCTCGGCCGTCGTCAGGTCGCCGCGGTCGTAGCGGGCGACCACCTCGTCAATGGTGCGGCCCACCCGGCACTCGGCCGGAATCCGCCCGCGGGCCTCGCGGAGCGCGGCAGGGATCGCGGCGCCGCCGAAAACGATGCTCTCGGCCGCCGCCAGGAACATCTCGGCGTAGACGCCGTCGCCCCAGTGGTCGACCATGGCGTCGTAGGACGCGTACCTGGCCGCCGTGTCCGGCTGCCCTGGGAACAGCGCCGCCCAGATCTCCGAGCGGATCGCCGCGCCCATGCCGTCGGCAAAGCAGTTGTCGACGTAGCCCGAATCGGGCGGCATGATGCCGTGCCGGAGGTTGCGCAGGGCGATGCAGTACTCGTCGCACCCGGCGGGGATATGGGCCAGCCAGGCGCGGCCGAGGACGCCGGCGTCGAGCGCGAGGCCGTGCCGTTCCATCGCGACAAGCCAGATCAACTGCAGTTCGAGGTCGTCGTTGGGGACGTTCTGAAGGCAGATACGGTCCGCCGTCAGTTGCGGGCGGTAGGGAACGCCCTCGAAGGCCATCCCGGCCGCGCCGCCCAGGCACTTCCCAGCCCAGCAGCCCGCAACCCGGTCACGGTACGTCATCGTCGCAGCGTCCACTGTCGTCTCCCACCAACATCTGTTCTGGCGCTCGTGTGAAAAGTGGCGATGCTGTGCTGTCGATGCCGTTGCGGCTCGTGGACGCATTCGCGTC
>JAGVUW010000743.1 GCA_019136035.1 Verrucomicrobiota bacterium
ATCCAACCCTATCCTGTTCGTGTCTTTCGTGCTTTTCGTGGTTACAGGTTGTCTCGGGATTGTCTGGACCGTCTCAGTCTTGATCCTAGTCGTGATCTTCGTCTTCCCTGCGACGCAAGCCAGGAGGACAAGGATCATGACAAGGATGACGACAAAGACCGGATGCAGCCGCCCATCCCATCCTAGTCGTTATCCTGATCGTCATCCTCGTCTCCCCCACAGGGGAAATCCGCCACCCCGGCGGAGCCGGCCCGGCGCATTTCCTTTGTGGAACTCCTTGGCGCCCGGCCGTGTCCCAGCCGGCATGACGATTACCCATAGACATGCTCGAGTTAGCCGTCGCCTCCTGCCTGTCGAGTGCGCCCGTGAGGCCTTGCGGCGCTGCGCCGGGCTGTTGGCCGTGCTTATCGCCGGTGCGGCCCTGGCTCAGGACACCGTCACGACGCCGATCTCCGGCAGCGAGACCCTCGAGCAGCTCCTGGCCCGTCTCCCTGAGGCCAATCCGGATATCCGCGCCCGCCGCCACGAGGTGGAGGCCGCCCGGCAACGCCTGCCGCAGGCCTGGGCCCTGCCCGAGCCCGAACTGACCTACGGCTTCTGGCCACGCCAGGACGCCATGGCGGAGGACCCGCCCGACCACCGCGTCGGGATCATGCAGGGCCTCCCGGGGCCCGGCAAGCGCGCCCTGCGCGCCGACCGCGTGCAGACCGAGATCGACGCCGCGCAGCACCGCCTCGCCATGACGACGCTTGAGGTCTCCTTCGATTTCCGTACAACCTACTACGAGGCCTGCATCCTCGAGCGCACCATCGCCATCGCCCGCGAGAACCTCGCTCTGGTCACGCAGTTCGAGGCCCTGGCGCGGGCGCGCTTCCGCACCGGCGAGGCGCTGGCGGACGTCCTCAAGGCGCAGGTCGAGATGGGTCGTATCGGGAACGACATCCTGTCGATGGAGGCCCTGCGCGAACCCCTGCGCGCGGCCCTGAATGCCCTGCTTGGCCGTCCTGCGGATGCCGCCCTGACGGTGCCCACCGACCTGCCGGGGAGTGCCCTGGCCGCGGTGGCGCCCGCGGTGCTCCTCGCGGCGGGCGCCCTCGAGACTAACCCCGAGCTCGACGAGTGGGCCGCGCAGGTACGCGGCGCCGAGGTCGGCGTCCGGCAGGCGCGCCGCGAGTGCGTCCCCGACGTGACGCTCGGCCTGGAATACGAGTCGGACCGGCCGTGGTCTCCAAACGCCGAGGGCAGCGACATGGTCTTCGCCTCGATCACTGTCAACCTGCCCATCTGGTCGCGCCTGAACCGTTCGCGCATTGCCGAGGCGGCTGCGCAGGCCGCGGCGCTGCGTGAGGCCCGGCAGGGCCGCGCCAACCGCCTGCAGGCCGACTGGCAGCGCGCGGTCTATCGCCTCCGCGATGCCGAACGCCGGATGGCCCTCTACGAGGGGCAGCTCCTGCCGCGAGCCCGGCAATCGGTTGAGGTGTCACGCCAGGCCTACGAGGTCGGCAAGGCCGACTTCACCGCCCTCATCGACGCCCAGCGCATGGCCCTCGACCTGCAGACAGTCTACGAACAGGCCCGCCTCGACCGCGCCCAGGCCCTGGCCGAGGCCGAGAAACTCGCCGGACGGCGACTCCTCCAGGAGGGACCCTGAGGCACGCCGGCCGGCGCCGCGGGCAGAACATGAGGTCAGAATCGGGCGCCCCAAAGGCGCGCCATCAGTATCGAAGAGGTCGCCCGGAAGGCGACCTGGTAACGACACGGAACACGCATAACCCATGAGGTCTACCATGAATACCGCATTCCTCAGAACCGCCGCTCTGATCGCGCTGATCGCGGTCGCCACCGCGATGGCAGCCGAGGCCCCGGCCGCCGCGCCGGCGATCACCCTGCAGACGACCTGCCCGGTGATGGGCGGTCCGATCAACCGGAAGCTCTACGTCGATCACGAAGGCCAGCGCATCTATGTGTGCTGCGCCGGCTGCATCGACGCCGTGAAGAAGGATCCCGCCAAGGCCTTGCGTACGCTCGCCGACGCGGGTGTCACCGTGGCGAAGCTGCAGACGACCTGCCCGGTGATGGGCGGTCCGATCAACCGGAAGCTCTACGTTGACCACGAGGGGCAGCGTATCTACGTCTGCTGCGCCGGCTGCATCGACGCCGTCAAGAAGGACCCGGCGGCGCACATCAAGGCCATGGAGGCCAAGGGCGTCGCCCTGGAGGCAGTGCCTCCGACGGCGCCGTAGTGGGGTTTGTTGGGCGGCCTGCGGCCGGCTATGTCGATTGGCCGCAGGACGTCACCGGCGGTGGCGCCGACCTGCGGTGGCTGTGGGCGCGCCAATTTCAGATCAGGGGAAAGATTCGCATGAGTGCCCATTCTCGCACCCGACTGTGGCTGGCCGGGGCCGTGCTGGTCCTGGTGGCGTTTGCCTCGGGCGCCCTCTGGGGCAACCGACGCGCCACGCCGCACCCGGCGCCGTCAGCGGCGCCGGGTGCCGCCCCCGCGCCGGCTGCGGCGCCGGCCGCATCCGAGGTGTGGACCTGCTCGATGCACCCGCAGGTCCGCCAGCCCAAGCCCGGCAAGTGCCCGCTGTGCGGCATGGACCTCATCCCGGCCACCGGCGGCGATGGCCCCGCCGACGGCGACCCGCGCCTCGTACGGCTCTCGGCCGCGGCCCGCGCCCTGGCCGGTGTCGAGGTGGTCCCCGCCGAGCGCCGCCCGGTGGCGGTGACGGTCCGGCTCGTCGGCAAGGTCCGCTATGACGAGACCCGCCTGGCCACGATCACGGCGCGGGTGCCCGGACGCGTCGACAGACTCTACGCCGACGTCACCGGCACGCCCATACGCTCCGGCGAGCATCTCGCGGAGCTCTACAGCCCGGAACTCATCGCCGCTCAGGAGGAACTCCTCCAGGCGCGCCGGACCGCATCCTCGCCCGATATGGCCGCCGCGCCAAGCCTGGCGGACGCCGTCCGGGCGACCCTGGAGGCGAGTCGCGAGAAGCTGCGTCTGTGGGGCCTGACGTCGGACCAGATCGAGGGCATCGAGAGCCGCGGCCGGCCCCTCGAGCACCTGACCATCAACGCGCCGCTCTCCGGCGTCGTTATCGACAAGGCCGTGGTCGAAGGCGCCTATGTCGAGACCGGCACACGGCTCTACACCATCGCCGACCTGAGCCGGCTCTGGGTCGTCATGGATGCCTACGAGTCCGACCTCGGCTTCCTGCGCTACGGCCAGGAGGTCGTGTTCTCCGCCGAAGCCTGGCCGGGGCAGGTCTTCAGGGGCCGCATCGCCTTCGTCAGCCCGACCCTCGACGCCGCGACGCGGACGGTCCCGGTGCGCGTCAATGTGGAGAACCCCGACGGCCGGCTGAAGCCCGAGATGTTCGTCCGCGCCGCCGTCCATGCCAGCCTCGACGCCGCCGGTGAGGTGGCGCGGCCCGACCTCGCCGGCAAGTGGCTCTGCAGCATGCATCCGGAGGTCGTCGCCACGGCGGCGGGGGCCTGCGAACGCTGCGGCATGCCCCTGCGGCGCGCCGAGGACCTCGGCCAC
>JAGVUW010000688.1 GCA_019136035.1 Verrucomicrobiota bacterium
GGTGTCTACCGCGTCACCTGCTATGTCCGCCGCGGGGCGTCGGTGCCGCGTGAGGCGGTGACGGTGCACTGGAACATCCGCACCACCGGGCCGACGCCGGCGTCGGAGCGGCTCCTGCCGATGATGCCCGAGTGGCAGGCCGAGGGCGACTGGGAACGCTGGACCGGCATCCTCCAGCTCCCGGGCAACGCTGACTCCGTGCAGTTCTGCCTGGGTCTGCAGGAGGCCGTCGGCGAGGTCTGGATCGACGACGTCAGCATCGATGAGGCGCGCGGTGACGCGGCCCTGGCCTCGAGCGTCTGGCGCACCATCAGCATCGGCGTCGAGATCGGCGGCGCGCCACAGCGGCGCTACAATGCCCACAAGACCGCCAACGGCCCGGTCTATCAGGTCTCCAGTCAGTATAACCGCCTGATGTTCCGGCAGGCCTTCGCCGAGGACGCCCTGCGGCAGGCCGAACGGCACTGCCGTCATGCCGGGCAGCCGGTGCCGGCGGCGCTGGCGGAGGGCCTCGCCGGCATGGAGAAGGCCCTGGAGGGCGCCTACGACGCCTATGTCGCCGCCTTCACCTCCGGCCAGGACGCCGACTGGGCCGCCTGCCGCGACCGCCTGGCGCACCTGGAGCAGCGCTGTGCCGCGGCCGAGGCCGCGGCGGCGCAGTCGACGCCGGCGCCGCTGCCGTCCGGTGAGCTGCCGCCGCATCTTGGTCGCCAGGACCGCGCTGTGCCGGCCTTCGGTCCGGACGGCCGGATGAACCGCCTCCTCTTCGGCGTCTGGGGGCCGCTGGAGTTCAGCGAGCAGGAGGAGCCCTTCGAGTTCGAGTTCCACTCGGCCGTTCTCGGCAGTCCGGCTGACGGCCGGCAGGAGACGCCGGATTTCAGCTTCATCAAGGAGACCTGCGACCGCCTGGAGGAGAAGGGCTACCGCGGCAGCTTCGGGTACCTCATGTTCGGTATCCACGACCGCATGTACGCCCCCGAGTGGCTGCTGGCGCGCCACCCCGGCACGCCGGGCCTGCACCGCGTCTCCTGGGATGGCCTCGCACCGGCATCGACGAGCGGTCGCGAGCAGTGCCTCGACTACTTCCACCCCGCCGTGCAGGGCTTCATCGATACCTACCTCGAGCAGTTCGCCGCCGCCTGCCGCGACGAGCCCCGCATCCTCTTCCATGAGACCAGCCAGGAGGCCAACCCGGACTTCAAGGCCGCGTCGGGCGCGATGCGCCAGAACGGCTACGGCCCGCACGCCCTGGCGGCCTTCCACGCCTGGCTGGCCGCGCAGTACGGCGATATCGCGGCGCTGAATCAGGCCTGGGGCACCACCTACGCCGCCTTTGCCGCCGTCGAGCCGCCGCCGGACGCCTACGTCCAGCCCGGCCGGCCTCGCGATGCCCTCACCGCCGAGTTCGAGCGTTTCCGCGAGAATGCCTACATCGACTACCTGGCGCGCGTCTACAAGGCCCTCAAGCGCGGTGACCCCAGCCGGCCGGTCGCGGCCCGCCACAGCGCCCTTCTGCGCCAGATCAACGGCGCCCGCATCTTCGAGACCTGCGACGTGCTCTCCTGTCACAACCGTGCGCCGCAGATGGGCCTGATGACGGTCTATGCCAACAGCCTCGCCCGCCTCGAGGGCAAGTCGCTGGGCTACCTCGAGGACTTCTGGGGCGTCCAGGAGCAGGGCCACCGGCCCTGGGACGAGCGCGCCCAGCGCGCCGGCCTGCAGGCGCACGTCCAGCGCCAGTGCATCTGGGGCCAGACGCTGCAGATGAAGTGGTACGCGTACACCTCCGGCGCCTACCTGTTCACCTACAACGGCAACTGGTTCGATCCGCGCTACGACATCACGACCCTGCGCTACTGCGCCCCGGGCCTGGCCGTGGCCAAGCGCGCCATGGAGCGCTTCGACTGGATGCTGACGCACAGCCGCATCGTGCCGGCGCGGGTGCTGCTCCTGCAGCCCTCGACCGCCATGCGCCTGAGCCTGCCGTCGCGGCCGTCCTACAGCGCCATCATGGACTGCTACCGGCTCTTCCGGGAGCATGGTGTGCATGTCGAGATCCTGCCCGAGGAGGCCGTCCTCGACGGCCGCGTCCGCCTGGGCGACTTCAGCGTCGTCTGCCTGCCCGAGGCGCCGTATCTGCATCCGACCCTGCAGCAGGGCCTGGCTGACCTGGTCCTCGGCGGCGGCGCGGTGGTGGCCGTGGGGGAGCCGGGTCGGCATGACCACCTGGCGCGTCCGGCCGGCCAGTTGCTCGCGGCCCTGCGCGCGGCCCTGCCGCCGGCGTCTCAGGGCGCCCTCGACCAGGCCTGGTCGGCCGAGGCGGGCGACGCCAGCCGGCGCTTCGCGACTGGCCGTGGCGAGTTCTGGGCCTTCCCGGGGAGTCAGGCGATGCTCCAGCCGGTCGCCCGCGAAGCCCTTCTGGCCAGCGTCAAGGCCCGCGCCGCCGAGCCGGCTTGGAGCCACGACGGGCGTTTCGAGGTGGTCCTGCGCCTGGCCGAGGACGGCGGACGCTACCTCTGCGTGCTGAACCCGGATGCCGAGGCCGCCCGCGAGGACCTCGTCTGCCTGCGCCAGGCGCCCGCGGCCGTCACGGACCTCGGCGTCGCCGGCGGCGCCCGCGTGCCACTGACCGCAGTCGAGGGCCAGCCGGCCGTGCGTCTGCGCCTCTATCCGGGCGAAGGGACCGTGCTGTGGCTGCGCTGAGGTCGCCGGCTTCTGCCGGTTCGGCAGCCTGTTGCGGCCGGTCCGGCCCGGTCCGCTTCCGTGCCCGTTGCGCCTGTTGCGGGAGCCCGGTGTCGTGAGTGCCGTTGGCCATCCGTACCTCGAGCCCCTGCGGCTGACCGGCGGCGCGGTGCTGCCGAGCCGCATCCTGCCCGGCCCGATGGAGGGGATCACCACCGGGTCGTTCTGCGCCGTGCTTGCCGCGGCCGGTCAGGTGTCGTGCTGGGTGACGCCCTTTCTGCGGGTGACGACGGGCCTGCCGCGGCCGGCGCGTCTGCGTCTGCACCTCTCGCCGTACCTCTCCACGGGTCTGCCGGTGGTGGCGCAGGTGATGGGCCTGGATCTGGGCCTCCTCGGCGCCACTGCGGCCGGCCTGATCCGCGCCGGCGCGGTCGGCATTGATCTGAACTGCGCCTGTCCGAGCCGCACCGTCGTGGCCAACGGCGCCGGCGCGGCGCGCCTGCGTCACCCGGAGTGGATCGCGGCGGCCCTGCGGGTTCTGCGGCAGGCCCTGCCGCAGGCCGGCCTCGGCATCAAGCTGCGCAGTGGCCTGACCGACCCCGCCGAGATGGACGACGTCCTGGCGGCGGTGGCCGGCTGCGCCCCGGATTTCGTGACCCTGCACTACCGCACCGCCGCCGAGGGCTACGACCCGGTCGTCGGCGGCTGGGAGCGCCTGGCGCGGGCCCGGGCGATGCTGCCCGGTGTCGTTCTGATCGGCTGTGGCGACGTCGACTCGCCCGAGGCGGCCCTGCGCCTGCACCGGCAGACCGGCGTCGATGGCGTGGCTGCGGCCCGCGGCCTGCTGCGGCGGCCGTGGCTCCTCGT
>JAGVUW010000518.1 GCA_019136035.1 Verrucomicrobiota bacterium
CGCTTCATCCTGGCCTGCACGCGCTACTGCCACGACTCGCTGACCTACCAGAAGTGGTCCGTCACCGATGCCGACCTGATGATCTTCAATCATCACACCTTCCCGGCGCTGGGGCTCTTCTTCGGCGCCGGCTACCTGCAGCGCCGCGGCCTGGCGCCGGCTGACCTGACGGCCGCCTGGATCGCCAAGGCCTGGCGCGTCGTCGAGCGCGCCACCCGCGCCGGACGATCCTACGACGAGGGCGGCGCCGGCTATAGCTGGCTGGTCGGCGTCCACGTCCTGCGCATCATGCTGGCGCGCGGCGATACCAGCTACGCCGCCAGCGACCGGCTCAGGCGCTACGCCGATCTCGCCGTGATGGTCCAGAACAGCACCCTGCACATGGTGCCGTTCGGCGACTGCGGCGGCTACACCGCCCGCGGCGGCGGCGCCGGGGCGCTCCTGCGCCAGGCCGCCGCCTGGACCGGCGAGATGGGCTATGCCTGGGTCGCGGCCCAGGCCGAGCCCGGCGAGGTGGCGCGCAGCCTCTTCCTCCCGGACCGCCCGATGGCGCCGCCGCAGCACCACGTCGGGCTCTTCCGCCTGCCGATGGACCCGGTGATCCACGCCTGGGCCGGCCGACCGGCCTTCCCCGGCTACCCGCCGCCACTGCGCTCGCCGAATGTCCCCCCCGAGGATGGCTTCGACAAGATCTCGCTGCGCGGGGGATGGGATCCCAACGACGACTACCTCCTCCTGCAGGGCTTCGGCGCCGGCCAGCATGGCCACCCGGATGCCAATACCATCAGCCAGTACCAGTGGCGCCAGCGCCTCTGGCTCGTCGACTGCGACTACATCCGGCGCGGACCGGCCCAGCACAACACCATCGCCGTCATCCGCGACGGCCGCCAGGAGGTGCCGCCGGTGACGGCACGCTGCGACCAGGCCAGCACCTTCCCCGGCGGTGCCCTGATCCGCTCGACTCTCCCTGACACCAACGGCTGCGACTGGGAGAGGACCCTCCTCTGGCTCCAGGACGACTGCCTCGTCGTCGCCGACACCCTCACCGCCCGCCAGGAGGGCGACTACGACCTGCGCTGCACCTGGCGCACTCTGGGCACCGCCGAGGCCACCCCGGACGGCCTGCACATCACTCACGAGGGCGCCTGCTGCTGGATTGCCGAGACCACCGACTCGGCCCGCGAACTGACCACCGAGCCGCCGCCCCTGAACACGGTCGACTACCCGCCCTACCCCTATGGCGACTCGGCCCCGAAGGTCCTCAGCGAGCGCCGCCTGCTGCACCTCCGGGCGGGCCAGCGCGTGGCCTTCGTCAACCTCGTCTGCCCCGGCCTGAGCGGCGCCTGTCGCCGGCGTCTGGTCTGGTCTGCCGGGCGGCTGCGGTTGCAGGGCGACGGCCCGGCCATCGACCTCGTGGCGGACGGCCTCCGGCGCGACGGCGCGGTGCTCCTCGCGGCGGACCTCACCGGGCTCATGGCGGCGCTCGCGGCGCCGCCGCCCGCGGGGCTGGTGACGCGTTCGGTGCCCGCGCGGCCGGCGTCTGGCGCCCGGGCCGTGCGCCTCAGCGCGCCGGCGAGCGCCCTGGCGGCCCACGCCGACGGCTGGCTCTGCGGCTGTGAGGATGGCACCGTCGCCCGCATCGGTGCCGACGGCGCGCTCACCCCGGTCGGCCAGGCCGGCGGCGCGGTGCGCCGTCTCCTGAGCGGACGCCTCCACGGCGAGAACGCGGTGAGCATCCTGGCCGGGAGCGACGACGCTCAGGTCCAGGCCTGGAGCGCCCCCGGACAGCGCCGCTGGGCCGTCACCCTGCCCCGTAACCACTACATGCCCGCGCGCGTGCAGGGCCTCGCCCTTGCCGACCTCGATGGCGATGGCCGGCTCTGGCCTATCGCCGGCACCGCCGCCTGGCGCGTCCATGCCCTGGGACCGGAGGGCGCGCTGCGCTGGACCTTCGACACCGCCGCCCACGCGGTCACCGGCGTCGCCGCCGGCGACCTCAATGGCGACGGCCGCCAGGAAGTCGTCTGCTCAACCGTCTACTTCTGCGTGCCCGCCATCACCCCGGACGGCGGACGGCTCTGGGAGGACGAGGACTACAACGACTTCTGGCGCGCCGGGCCGAACTTCCGCACCCTGGCCATCGCCGATGTCGATGGCGACGGCCGCCTCGAGGTTATCACCGCCGCGGATGACACCTGCGTGCACTGCCTCTCGGCTCTGGGCGAAAAGCGCTGGGCGGTCAGCATCGGCGACGAGCCGGCGGCGGTGGTCCTGGGCCACGGCGCCATCTGGACGGCCGGCATCGACGGCCAGGTCCAGCGCCTCGACGGCCACGGCCGGCGCCTGAGCTGTGTCCGCCTCGGCGGGCACCTCACCGCCATGGCCTGCCTGGCCGACGGCGTCGCCGTCGCCGACGCGGCCGGGCGCGTCACCCGTATGGGTCCCGACGGCGAGCCGCGGGACTGCCTGTGCCTCGGCGGCCCGATCAGCCACATGGCCGTGAGCGGCACGGCGCTCGCCGTCGCCCATGGCGCCACGGTGACACTGCTGCCGACCGCCTGAACGACCGCCGTGCCGTGACCCCGGGCGGCCCGGCGCCTGAAATGGGACGCCGCTATGGGTCGACGCCAGGAGAGGTGCCCTCGATGACCTTCCGGAATGTGACGCTCGAGATGAGCCTGAAGCCCTTCCGGGACGCGTCTGCGGCGACGCGCGACCGGGTCTGCCAGGCCCTCTTCCGGCAGTGGTCGCCGCTGTTGCAGCAGGCGCAGCAGGTGTCCGTCATGCTCTGGGCCGCCGACGGCTCGGAGATCCTCGAGTACGGCGGCAGGCTCGAGGACGCCTTCGAATGGGCCTGCTGGCAGGGCGTCGCCAACCCCGCCCTGCCCTACCGCGGCGACCACCCCGAGACAGCCTCCATCCACAACCTGCCGCGGCTCTACATGGCCGCGCCGCCGGTGTTCACCTACGGCTGGCTGAAGGACCTGACCGCCGCCCTCAAGCGCATCGGCACGGCGGCTACCGGCCTGCCCGTCCGCGTCGGCGCCACCTTCGACCCCGGACCCGAATTCGCCCGCTCGGACTTCAAGTACCGCCGCCATCCGGAGATCTGCATGGGCGATACCATGGGCAAGGGCACCATGGTGTGCTGCTACGCGACCCTCAATGCCGACGACCGGCCCTACGCCGGCTTCCCGCAGGGCATCCCCCAGGGCACGCCCTTCGGGACCTTCCTTGGACGGCAGGCGAAGCACTTCTTCGCCGATCTGGGCTTCGACTACCTGTGGCTGTCCAACGGCTTCGGCTTCGGCCTGGAGACCTGGGGGCTGAAGGGCGCCGTATTCGACGGCAGCCGCTTCGCCGCGGACCGCTGCGGCGAGGTCCGCGAGAAGAGCCTGCGCTTCTGGCGCACCTTCCGCGCCGAGTGCCCCGCGCTCCCCCTCGAGACCCGCGGCACCAACCTCTCGACCGGCATGGACCTCAGCTCCGACGCGGTGCCCTGGCAGGACATCTACCGCGAGGTCACGGCCCTGATGCCGCCGCCGAACT
>JAGVUW010000481.1 GCA_019136035.1 Verrucomicrobiota bacterium
CCGGCGGCCGCGCTGGCGGGACCGCCGTGGCCGCCGGGCGGGGCGCGGCGCGGGTGCCGGTGGTGTCGCCGAGCGGCCGCAGGGGGTCGCGTCCGGCCAGGACGCGGTCGATATCCTGGATCACTGCCTCCCACGAGCCCTGGCGCTGCTCGCGGTTGGTCGCCATCATCCTCTGCACCAGGCGGGCGCAGGGCTCCGAGATCACCGAGTTCAGCTCACGCAGCGGCCGCACCGGCTCGACCCCGATCTGGCGTACGACGGCGGTCGAGGTCGTACCCGAGTAGGGCGTCGCGTCGCCGAGGAGGTGGTACAGGGTGGCGCCGAGAGAGTAGATGTCGGCGCGGCAGTCGAGGTCGGCTCCCGACGAGGCCTGTTCCGGGCTCATGTAGTGCGGCGTGCCGACGAGCATACCGGAGGTGGTCAGCTCGGCGTCGTCCTCCTCGAGGAGGCTCTTGGAGATGCCGAGGTCCATGATGCGGGCGCGGCCCTGCCGGTCGACCATGATATTGGCGGGCTTCACGTCGCGGTGCAGCATGCGGAAGGTATTCCAGGCATAGCCGAGGGCGTCGGCGATCTGGCGGGCGTAGGTCAGCGCCTCGCGCTCGGGCAGGACGCCGGCGGTCTTCAGGCGGCTGCGCAGGTCCTCGCCCTCGACGTAGGCCATGGCCAGGTAGTGGTAGCCGAAGTCCTCACCGGCCTCGAAGGCGGTGACGATATTCGGATGCTCGAGGCGCGCCGCCATGCGGACTTCATGGCGGAAGCGCTCGATCGCCTGCGGGTTGCGCGTGACGCTGCGCGAGAGGACCTTCAGGGCGACGCGACGGTCCATCGTCACCTGCCGGGCGAGGTAGACATCGCCCATGCCGCCGCTGCCGATGCAACTGAGGATGGCGAAGTTGCCCAGGGTCGTGCCCGGTCCGACCCGCGGCACCGGCGCGCGCACCTCACGGCCGCAGGCCGGGCAGTCGAGGCGCTCGCCGCCGTCGCCAGCCTCGGCCTCGAGGGCGCTGTCGCAGTGCGGACATTGGAAGCTGATCAGCATGCGTCGACCCGTCTCCCGAGGCCCGCCGACCGCCGGCCCAAGAGGCCGGCCCAGCCCGGCGGGCAACCTGGAGCCCAACACTATACCCCCACCAGCCGAGCGGCGCGCCCCCCCCGGCGCGTCCGCGGCGGGGGTACCAGGGCCGCGGGGGTACCAGGGCCGCGCGGGGACGCGGCCCTGGGGCTCGGGACACGGACGGGCCTGGTGCGGGCTCCGCCCGCAACCTGGAGGGTCGAGGGTCGGGGGTCGAGGGGGCTGGCGTCCGGCGTTGGGCCTCGGGCGTCGGGCGTCGGGCGGGGGCTGGCCCCATCCGATCAGTCGGATCAGTCGGATCGGTCGGATCAGCCCCAACGGCCCGCCTGACAGCCGCCGCCGCGCCGCAGCGGTGTTCTTGGCAGGCGTTGTCATTTCTGTTGACTTTCGTGGTTGGAGATTGTATGCTGGGAGGTCAGTTTTGGTTGAGCAGTCGCCCGCGGCGGTGACACCGCGGGGGGGTGTGCGGCGAGGTGTGTATGAGCGAGAATTCGGCGGTCTGCAGGGAATTCCCGACCTTTGCACGAGAGCAGTTGACCCACCTTCGCGGCTGCATCGACGAGCACAAGTGGTACCTCAGCGAGAGGGCCGGTCACGACGTCGGCCTGGCCCGCGCGGAGGCCGACTTCATGGACGTGCACGTCGAGCGTGTCGCCAAAGAGTTCCGCCAGAAGTTCTGCGGCGAATGCTGTGCCCTCCGTGAGCAGTGCAGCGTCACGGACATCATCGACGAGCTGAACCGCCGCTGGAAGGCCGGCCCCATGCCGGTGCCGCCGGTGGTGACGGAGCGCACGAGCCACGCCGGCTGAGGCAACCCAGGTCGGTCGCGCCAGCCGGGCGCGACCCCGGGCGCCGGGGCCGCGGCCCTCGAGCTCGGGACACGGACGGGCCTTGCCGGCTCCGGGGCTCGGGGCGGCGGGCGCCTCTCCTGGGAGCGCCAATCTCCTGATTGGCAGAACCGGAGCCACTCGGGAGAGTGGCGGCCCCAGGGGGAAGCGCCACTCGGCTCGAGGCGCCCACCTCCACCCGGCCGACGCACGGGGCGCCGCCGCAGGCCACAGGCGAGATGCCTATGCCACTCTGGAGGGGGCGCCGCGACTGATCGGGCCAGGCCATCCTCTTGCCCCTCCCCGCCTCTGCGTCCCCCTGCGTCCTCTGCGGTAGAATCCCCTCCGCCAGACCTGCGTCGTCGCGTCAGGTCGCCCGCGCCCCATCCGGCGCCGGCGCCGATTGCCCCCCTCTGCTCAGGGTCTACATTAGGCGCCGATATGCCGGGCCGTCGCCGCGCGCCCTTTTAATTAGGTTAAAGGGGCGAGCGCCGTTGCGGCACGGCGGCCGCTGGCGCGGCGGTGGTGCGGTGATGCCGGGTGGGCCGGCTTGCGAGGCGTCCCTCCGGGGACCGTCTTTGAGGTCGAGTGTGATGGCGATGCAGACATGGCTTAGCGCGGCAGTGGCCGCGTCGGCGGAGGCCGGCGAGGCGATCCTGCGCCTGTACGGCGGTGCTGTCGCCGTCGAGACCAAGGCGGACCAGTCGCCGCTGACGGCGGCCGACCGCGCCGCGCACGACTGCCTGGTGGCCCGCCTGGGCGCCGGTGCGGCGGCCTTGCCCGTGCTCTCCGAGGAGGGCCAGGCGCGGCCCTACGCCGAGCGCCGGACCTGGGAGCGCTTCTGGCTGATCGACCCGCTGGATGGCACCAAGGAGTTCCTGAAGCGCAACGGCGAGTTCACCGTCAACGTCGCCCTGGTCGAATCCGGCCGGCCGATTCTGGGTGTGGTCCTGGCGCCGGTGACGGGGGTAGTCTACGTCGGAGCGCGCGGCCTGGGCGCGTACAAGGCCGAGCCGGGCCGGCACTACCGCGCGGTGTCCGACCTGGTGTCGGGTGCCGCCGACCCGGCCGCGGCCGGCTGGGTGCGCCTGCCGAGTGTGCCGATGACGCCGGGCTGCGTGCGTGTGGTCTCTTCGCGGTCGCACGAGAATGACGCGACGCGTGCCTTCCTGGCGGCGCTGGAGGCCTCGGCGGGCCGCGTCGAGCGCCTCGCCATCGGCAGTTCGCTGAAGCTCTGCCTGGTGGCCGAGGGCGCCGCCGACCTCTATCCGCGTCTCGGGCCGACCATGGAGTGGGACACCGCGGCGGCGCAGGCCGTCGTCGAGGCCGCCGGCGGGGCCGTCCTCGAGCACCCGTGCGGGCAGCCCCTGCGCTGCAACAAGGCCGACCTGCACAACCCGTTCTTCGTGGCCTGCCGGGCCGGCCTGAGTGCCGCCGGAGTGAGGTTCTGAGGACCATGGAACGCTACCGTCTGACCCATCTCCAGCAGCTCGAGGCCGAGAGCATCCACATCCTGCGCGAGGTCGCTGCCGAGTTCGCCAACCCGGTGATGCTCTACTCGGTGGGCAAGGACTCCTCGGTGATGCTGCGCCTGGCGCAGAAGGCCTTCCATCCCGGGCCGATACCCTTTCCGCTGATGCAC
>JAGVUW010000662.1 GCA_019136035.1 Verrucomicrobiota bacterium
CTCGCGGCAGAATGACTCGGGCCAGCCGGCGTCGTAGGGCACAACAGCGATGTCCTCGCGGACCACCCGCTGGACCTTCTCCGACAGGGTCTCTTTCCTCGCACCAGGGTTCGACATCACGCGATCCTCCCTCACCGGGCCTGCCCGATCATGCCGCGCAGGATGCGCCGGCGGCTTGGCCAGGTCCACGAGCGGTAGGCGCAGAGCAGGTAGTGCAGCCAGGCGGCCGGCGGGCCCTGGACTGGCAGGCCCATGACTCTGCCGCAGCCGCGGCCGTGGGCCAGCGGCACGATGAAGCCGGGGTCCCATGGGCGGTATGGCCGCGGGGCGCGGCCGCGGCAGAGCGCGGCGATGTTGCGGGCGGCGGCGACGCCCTGCGTCACGGCCGCCTGGACGCCCAGGCGCAACGGGGTGCCATCGACGGTCAGACCGGCGACATCGCCGGCGGCGAAGCTGTGTTCGTCGAGGCGCAGGCACGCGTCCACCGCGAGGCGGCCCTGGCGACCCTGAGGCAGTCCGAGGCCTGCCACCCATGGCGCCGCCGCGACGCCGGCACTCCAGATCGTCAGCGGCGTCGCGATGCGCGAGCCGTCACTGAGACGCAGGGCGCCGTCGGGGTCCATGGCGCTGATACGCGTGCCGGTCTGGACCTCGATGCGCAGGGCCTCGACCTGGCGCCGGACATAGCTCCGGACGCGCTCCGGGAGTGTCCCGAGGAGCTCTGGCGCCACCTCGAGGATGCGTATCGGCCGCGCCTGGCCGGCGGCCTGCAGGCGGCGCTGCACGTGCGTCGCGATCTCGATGCCGGTGTAGCCGCCGCCAACGACCACGACCGTCGTCTCCGGCGGCGCGGCGTCGACCGCCGCGGCCAGGCGCACCGCGTCCGCCAGCGAGGACAGGGTCCGGAGCCGCGGGCGCAGCGCCTCCTGGCCATGGAAGGCAGGCTCGACGCCGCAGGCCAGGAGCAGCCAGTCGTAGTCGTACTCGCCCTGGCGCCCGACGGCGCGGCGGGCAGTGCGGTCGATACCGGCGAGGTCGTCCTGGCAGAAACGGAAGCCGAATCGTGTCGCCGCGGCGGTCAGCGGCCAGCACGCCGCCGCGGGCGGGATGCGGCCGCCGGCGACATCCGGGAGGAGCGGCAGGAAGTCGGAGGTCTCGCGGCGATCGACGAGGGTCACCTCGGCGAGGGCCATCCGGCCGAGGGTCCGCGCCGCCCACAGCCCGGCGAAGCCGCCGCCGACGATGAGGATGCGGGGTCGTATCACAGGCTCACCGTTAGCAGCACGAGCAGGCTGGTCAGGGCCTGCCCCGCGATGGTCAGTTTCGAGGCCATCAGCCAGCGCCGCGGGCTCGGGGTGCCGGTCGTCAGCAGGGCCGTCGCCGTGGCGGCGGGAAGCAGGCCGGCGAGGGCGATGGCACCGGCGGGGCCGACCACGCCGACGCCGAGGCACCACGCTAGGGCCAGACCGGCGGCGAGGACCAGGGCTCCGTGCAGACGCCCGGCGCCGGCGCGGCCCAGGCGCTGCACCCAGGTGCGCTTCTGCGCCTGGCGGTCGGCGTCAGCGTCGGCGATCTCGTTGGCGACCAGGATCGCCGTCGTCAGGAAGCCGAACGGCAGCGACAGCCAGAACCCCGCCGCCGTGACCAGGACGCCGGTCTGGGTGTACTGGCCTCCCATGACCACGGCCGGACCGAAGAGCAGGAAGATCACCGGCTCGCCCAGGCCGCGGTACGCGAGTTGCAGGGGCCGCTTGGAGTAGGCCCAGGCCAGGGCCAGGACCGCCGCCATGCCGAGTACGGGCACGACACTGCCCAGCGCCCACGCCAGCGCCGCGCCGGCGGCGACCGCGACCAGGCCGCAGAGCACCGCCGCACGCAGGTACCAGCCTTCGCTGAGGCGGCCCTCCTGGATCAGCTTGGAGCCGCCGAAGAGGCCTTGGTGGTAGGTCAGGTCATGCCAGTCGGCACCGCTGCGCGAGTCGGCGTAATCGTTGACCAGATTGGCGCTGAGGTGGGTCGCTGCCACGGCCACGAGGCCCAGCAGGAAGGGCCACCCGATCAGCGCCGATGCGGGCCACAGCGCGCCGAGACAGAAGGGCATCACGCTGGCGGTCAGAAAGGGCAGCCGTAAGGCCCGCACCCAGATCATGGCGCGCCGGGCGCTTTCGGCGCGGCGTCGCCGCCGCAGGCGCAGCCGCAGCCACAGGCGCAGCCGCAGCCACAGGCGCAGCCGCGCCGCCGCCGGCGCTGGTCGAGGCTGTAGGCGCCGGGGCCGGCAATGACCAGGCTGAGGAAGACCACCGCCATGGCAATCGCGTAGGCCGCGCCGGACATGCCGCGCCCGGAGTTCAGGACATGCGTGACCGCCACCACCATGGTGAAGAGCAGGAGCCCGGCGAAGGGCCGCGTCAGGATGCCGAGGATCAGGGCCAGGCCGCCGCCGAATTCGGCGATGGCCGCCATGAAGCCCCAGAAGGCCGGCGCGAAGGAGATGCCGAGGTTGCCCATGGCCTGGCCGAGTTCTGTCCAGCGCTCGACGCCACCGGTGATCTTGGGAAAGCCGTGGTAGAGGAAGAGCAGGCCGATGCCGACGCGCAGCACCAGCAGACCGATATCCGTGCGACAGGCCTTCGTGTCCGAGCCCATGGTGCACCCCCTTCAGGTATCCAATGCTGGCCGCACTGACGGCAATCCGACCGGCCGCACACGCGCCCGCGCGTCGCCGCCGCCGGCTCCCAGCATAGCCCGCCACCCCCGCTCCGGCAAACCGGCCCGGGGGGTTGCAGATCGGGGCGGGCGCAGGCACATTGGGGGGAGGGAATGATGGAATGATGGAATGATGGAATAGGGGTGTACCACCATGACCACGATCCTGCGTCTTGGCTGTCTCGGGGTGCTGGCCGGTGCGCTGCTGCCGGCGGCGCGATCTCAGGAGGCGCCGGTCAACCTGGCGCTGGGTCGGTCGTATACCATGACGGTGCCGAACTACGCCCTCTGCAAGGATGCCGACGACGCGGTTCAGCTCACCGACGGCCAGCGCACCGAGGGCCACTTCTGGACGCGGCCGAGCACGGTCGGCTGGACTGGCGGCAAGACCGTCACTCTCACGATCGACCTGGGCGCCGACCAGCCGATCGACGGGGTGGTCTTCAGCACTGCCGGCGGCGTCTCGGACGTGCTCTGGCCGCTCAGTCTGGTAGTGCTGGTCAGCCCCGACGGCCAGGCCTGGTATGAGGCCGGCGATCTGGTCGCCCAGGCCCTCCTCGAGAACCCGCCGCCGGCCTATGGCACCTATGCCACCTACGCCTACCGCGCCAGCGGCATTGGCACCCACGGGCGCTACGTCTGCATCGTCGCCGAGCCCGGCGACCAGTACCTCTTCTGCGACGAGATCGAGGTCATCGCCGGCGCGCCGGAGCTGCTGGCGCGCCCCTATGCCGGCCCGGCCCTCCCGGACAGCCCCGACCGCGCCGGGCTGATCCGCGGCCATCGCCTGCTCGTGTCGCAGCTCGCCCGCGACCTCCAGGCCGTCCGCGCCGAC
>JAGVUW010000726.1 GCA_019136035.1 Verrucomicrobiota bacterium
TTCTGCAGCAGCATGATCTCGCCGTAGAGGTAGAACACCGCCGCGAACGACCCGGCGCCGGGGACGCGGGCGTCGTAGTCGACACGATGCCACGGCGCCACGGCGGTGTGCACATCGCAGTAGGCCGTGCTGAAGTGGAACTTCTCCTCGATGATTGGCGCCAGGCGGGCGCAGTACTCGACCGCCCGGGATGGCTTCGGGGCGTAGCAGCGCATCCAGGCCGTCTGGAGCTGGTTGTCCGGCGTGCGGCTGATCAGGTCCGGCGTCCAGAACTCGTTGACCGGGGCGAAGTCGGTGTAATTGTTGTAGGGGCCGTAGACAAAGCCGAGCTCGTCCTGCATGACGCGGGCGTACTGGAACTGGCCCTCGTCGCCGCCCTTCTTCGGCGCCGTGCGGGTGCGGAAGGTGAAGCTCTCGCCGCCGTCGCGCCAGCCGGTCTCGTGGTCGGTGACGATCACCTCGCTCATGCCCCAGCGCCGGATGTCGCGCCAGTGGCGGCTGTCGCGGTCGCGCTGGCCGGCGCCGTGGGCTCGCCACAGGCGTGTCCCGGTGATGTGCTTCCACGGCGAGGGCGGATTCGCGATCACCGGCAGCACCTCCTCGTAACGCGGTGAGGCGGTGATGAAGAAGCGCTCGAAGCAGTCATTGCGGCGGCCGTCGGTCGTGGCGGTGTAGCGGGTGCCGCCGTTGTAGAGCACGCCAGTCTCGTCGATCTCGTTCGCGGCCCAGGGCGCCGAGGCGTTCGACAGGTACCAGTCGGTGTTGCCGGTCAGGAACAGCGGCGTCGCTGCCGGGCCGGCCACCACCACGGCCGGACGCCCCCCCAGCGCCGGGTAATACGGGTTGGTCACCAGGCGCGGCTCCGGCAGGCCCTGGGCGCGCCCGTAGCGCACCTCGGCCACCTGGCCGCCGGGGGCCACGACGTCGACCACCAGCGACTTGCCCCAGAGGCGGTAGGTGAAGGCCACCTCGGCCGCGGCCGCACCGGCACTCAGCCGCCAGCGCGATACCACCGCGTCCCCCTCGCGGACGGTCCCGAGAGACTCGGCGCGCTCGGGCGCTGCCGACTTGCCATCCGCGCCGGCCAGCCAGACGCCGCCGCCGACACACGGCCGGAAGGCACCCCCGGGCCAGCCCTCCCAGGTCACCGCCACGATGTCGTCGAGGGTGCCCGTCCGCGGCTCGACGCGATACACCAGCGTTCCGTCGCTGCCACGATAGCGGAAGAGGTAGGCGCCGTCGGCGGTGTCGCTGACATCGACGCGGTAGTCCGCCACCGTCGTCTCGGGCAGGATCGTCTCCGGACGCGTCGGGAAGGGCAGCCGCCCCGGGCCGGTGTTCGTCCCGGCGGACTGGCCGGGGAACATGTCGATACCGCGGGCCGGCCGCGGCTCGAAGCGCAGCGGCGGGAAGGCCTCGGTGTAGACGCAGAGGCTGTCGAGGTAGATCGTGCGGTCGTCGCGGTTGCGGCCGCCGGTGATGCTGAAGCCGGCAAAACGCACGCCCCCCGCCGCGACGCGGGCGACCTGCTCGGACGTCAGGCGGCGGTGACACAGGTGCCACTCGACCCAGTTCACCCGCACCAGCATCACCTGGAACTCCTCGCCGGCGGCGTCCAGGAAGCAGAGGCTGACGGTCACCTCCGGCGTCGAGGGCTGCCGCGAGTAGCCCCAGGTGTTGCCATAGATCCAGCAGTGCACCGCATCGAAGGCCGCCGCGATCGGCAGCGGCGCCGGCGGCACGACGCGGACCTCCGGCGTCGGACCGGTGGCGCGGTACACCAGCCTGCCGACGCCCTCACCCCAGATCTGCTGCTCGCGGCTCCTCGCAAAGCTCGCTTCGGCGTCACGCGTGACCACCGTCCAGCCGGCCAGGTCCTCGAAGTCGACCAGGGCCGGGTGCGAGTCCGCCAGGCGGCCGGCCCAGTCGAGTTCGTAGGGACGCTGGCCGACAACGCCCTCGGCCGCCACCGCGGCGCCCGACATGGCCATCCACACCATCACACCGATCGTCAGGCTGAAACCGCCTCGCATCGCCCACCTCCTCATGAAGGCGCCCCGTCGACACCGGCCGCCGAAAACCGCCCGCTGAGCCCGCCGGCACACCCCCGCCCGGCTGAACCGCCAGCCGGGCTTACCATGCCCGACGAAGCCCCCCGGCGCCAGTGCCGCGGCGACATCCGCGGCGCCGTCCTCGCTCTTCCTCGTCCTCGCTCTTCCTCGTCCTCGCCCCTCCTCGTCCTCGCTCTTCCTCGTCCTCGCCGTTCCTCGTCCTCGCCCTTCCTCGTCCTCGCCCTTCCTCGTCCTCGCCGTTCCTCGTCCTCGCCGTTCCTTCTCCTTCGTCTGGGACTTCTTTTCATATGCACGACTCTATGGACCAAGCTATTACGTTCTTGCGACCCCATGATTCCTTGTAGTCGCGGGGCGGTCTCGACGAGGGCGCTGGCCGAGCGGCTGCCCTACCCCAACGGGATTGCCTCCTCCGGGCCAGGAAGCCCGCGGTTGCCCGAAGAGCCGGATTCCGGCGATGATGCCGGGTCGAGGTTGCCGAGCGCTCCCGGAGGGTCTAAGGTCATGCCGGTCCTACGGTGGAGGATAGTCGCATGACTGGTCGGCAGATCATCTTTCCTGAGCGCGGCAGGGCCGTCGTCGAGGAGGTCGCCGTGCCCGCCCCAGGGCCTGACGAGGTCCTCCTGGAGAGCGACTACTCGGTGATCAGTGCCGGCACCGAGCGCGCCAACCTGATACAGTTGCCGAACACCGTCACCGCCGAGCGCGGCTTTCCGCACCACCCCGGCTACAGCGCGGCGGGCCGTGTCATCGCGGTCGGCGCGGGGGTCCGCGATCTGGCGGTCGGCGACCGCGCCCTGATCACCTGGGGAGGCCACCGCTCGCACACGATTCGGAAGGCGGCCGGGCTCACCCGTGTCGATGATGGCATCGACAGCCTCGACGCCGCCTTCGCGCACATCGCGTCCTTCCCAATGCTTGGGGTACGCGTGCTCCACCTCGAGTTGGGCGAGTCGGCGCTGATCATGGGCATGGGCATCCTCGGCGCCTTCGCCATGCAACTGGCGCGTCTCTGCGGCGCGGTACCCGTGCTGGTGGCCGACCCGGACCCCGTCCGCCGTGAGCTCGCCCTCCGCCTCGGCGCCAGCGCCGCCCTCGCGCCGGAGGCGCCCGACTTCGCTGAACAGGTCAAGGCCGCCACCGGCGGCAGCGGACCGAATGCCGTCGTCGAGGTCACCGGCGCGGCGCTGGCCCTGCAGCAGGCCCTCGACGTCATCGCCTTCGAGGGCCGCGTCGCGCTCCTCGGCTGCACGCGGCGTTCCGATGTCCCGATCGACTTCTACCAGAAGGTCCACCGCCGCGGCGTCGCCCTCATCGGCGCCCACACCATGGCCCGGCCGAAGCACGAGTCACGCCCCGGGCGCTGGACCGACTTCGACGACTACCGCACCTTCCTCCGTCTCGTCGCCGCGGACCGCCTGCAGATCCGCCCGCTGATCTCCGCGATCGTGGCGCCGGAGGACGCCCCTGC
>JAGVUW010000207.1 GCA_019136035.1 Verrucomicrobiota bacterium
GACGGCCTCGGGATCGGCGCCATTGGCCCCGACCTCGAAGGTCCGGATGCATGTCGGTGCGACCTCGTCCAGGGCTGTGATGAAGGGCTGCCAGGCCGTGCTGCCGACGCCCGGGATGAGGTGCTGATCTTCCCCGAGGCCATCGCTGTCCTGGATATGGACCGCAAAGAGCTTCGCGCCCGCGGCACGTGCCTCAATCGCGGCGTTGCAGCCGTTGGCGTTGCTGTGGCCGGCGTCGACGCAGACTCCGACATGGCTGCCGAGGTCACGGATCATCTCGAGGACGTCCGCGATCGGCCCGCCCGGGCGCGGCGTGCGCCGCTGCGGCAGGTTCTCGACGGCCAGGCGCAGGCCGAGCGCGCGGGCCCGCTCGGCGAGTGTGGCGAGGGCCTGCCGCGACCGCCCGATCGTCGCGGCGCGGTCGTCCTCGCGGAAGGGCGTCCTGGTGGCGTTGTGGTGGGTGATGACCAGGCGCGCCCCCAGGGCCGACGCCGGCTCCAGGCAGGCAAGGGCACGGTCCAGCGCGGCCTGGCGGACCGCGTCGTCGGGGTCGGCGAGGTTCCATCCTGCGGAGCTGATGTGCACCGAGGGAACGGCAATGCCGGCATCGTCGAGACGCCGGCGCGTTCCGTCGATGTCGTTGCACCAGTCCGCCTCGGGCTTCTTCGCAAACCCGAGCTCGACCTGCCTCCAGCCGTGCCGCGAGAGCGTCTCCACCAGAGCGGCGATCGGGATCTCGCCGAAGAGGCTGCCGGAGACCCCGTAGGCGACCGCCGGGGCGGGTCGTGTGCGGTGCGTTCTGACGGTTGACATGGATCCGTGCCTTCGCTGAGAGCCCGCGCCCGGTGCTCCCGTATGGAGCCATCGGTGCGCATCACGGTGGTGACGGTACCCCATGGCGCTGTTTTCTCAAGGCCTTGGATCGGCGCGGGAGGCCCCCGCCCGTTGTGGTGGGCACCAGAACTCAGGCGGCCAAACCGAGGAACACGGCGGACTAGGATGCCTCGAGCAGGTCGACGGCGCCGCCCACGCGGCTGGTCCACCGGCGCCGCGGTGAACCGACTCTGAAAGCGCCCCGGCGGGCCGTCGTTGGGCCTGGCGCCAGCCCTCCCGGGTGGCTATACTAGAGTTGGACGGGGCTGCACGGCGCGGCCCGTCCCGGCGGCCTGTCCGGGGTTCCGGCAGACGAGGTCTGGCTATGATCGAGGTGACGATACGCGGCGTGTCGATGACGGCAGCGGGGTTTGTCGTCCTGCTTCAGCACGAGGGCGACGAGCGCACCCTGCCGATTGCCATCGGCAGCGCGGAGGCGCAGGCGATCCTCTTCGAGCTGAACGGCGTGGAACTGCCGCGGCCGTTGACGCATGACCTCTTCCGCGCCGTCCTGAACGAGCTGGGTGTGACCCTGACGCGTGTCGAGGTGACCGACCTGCGCGAGGAGACCTTCTACGCGGTCCTGCATCTGGAGAGCCCCCGCGGCGTGGTCAAGGTCGACGCGCGTCCGAGCGACGCTCTGGCTTTGGCCCTGCGCTGTGGCGCCTCGATTGGCGTGTCTTCAGCGGTGATGGACCGTGCTGCGGTCGTCTTGGACAAGGCCGGTTCGGTCGGGCCCGAGGCGGGCGCCAAGGCCCCGACATCGGCGCCGCCGGATCCGTTGCAGGCGTTGCGCGAGCAGCTCGCCCGGGCCATCGCCGAGGAACGCTACGAGGAGGCCGCGCGTCTGCGCGATCGCCTGCGGGAGCTGTCGGAAACCTGAGCGGCACGGGCCGCCGGGTGCAGTCAATCGAGGAGCACAGGATGAAGGTCACCCCCTGCCGGTCCTACCATGCGCGTGTGGTCGACCACGTTGCCGTGACCATGGCCGACGGCCGCAGCCGCTTCAAGATCTACGCCGTGAGCATCATCGGCCGCGACCAGCCCGAGCGCTACGAGTGGGCCCATTGCGGCATGACGCTGCCCGCGTTCGCCGAGCGCTTCAGCCGCGGCGCCGACGAGGGCGTCGGCTTCGTGACCGCCTTCCCGCATATCACCAAGGTCTTCCGGTACCACCCCGAGGCCGAAATCCTGATGTGCGTCAAGGCCTTCAATACCCGCGACCTGAAGCCCCTGGACCTGAACCGCGGCGAGGGCTACCTGGAGTTCGCCTGCTATGCCGAGGCGCTCCTGGCGGCCGATGAGTACCGCTACTGGGCGGAAGCGACGAGTGTCGAGAACTACCTCTCGCGCTGGAGCGCCGTGGCGGACGCGCCGGTGGCCTCGGCGGGTAAGCTGCGGGCCTGGTGGGAGTCGCGCTGAGGCGACCGCGACCGTCGCGGGATGGGCTCTGTAGTACAAGGAACGCAGTTGTGCGCTTTCGGCCCTGCATCGACCTCCATGGCGGCAAAGTCAAGCAGATCGTCGGCGGCACGCTCAGTGACGCGCAGCCGGGCGCGACGCTGACGAATGGCCTCGAGGGCGGCCACGTGATCATGCTCGGACCCGGCAATGACGCCGGCGCCCGCGATGCCCTCGGCGTCCACCCGGGGTCGCTGCAGGTCGGCGGCGGCCTGACGCCGCAGAACGCCGCGGCCTGGCTCGAGGCGGGTGCCGCGAAGGTGATCGTCACCAGCTACCTCTTCGTTGACAACGACTTCAGCTTCGAACGCCTGGCCGAGATGGGCCGTGCCGTCGGCCGCGATCGTCTGGTGGTGGACCTGAGCTGCCGCCGTCGCGGCGACGACTACGTGGTGGCCTGTAACCGCTGGCAGACCCTGACCCATCTCGTGCTCGGCCCGGCCATCCTGGAGCGCCTGGCGGACGCCTGCAGCGAGCTGCTGGTCCACGCCGTCGATGTCGAGGGCCGCCAGGCCGGCGTGGACGAGGCCCTGATCGAGCGCCTGGCGTCGTGGACCGCCCTGCCCACCACCTACGCCGGCGGCGTCCGCAGCCTCGAGGACGTGCTCCTGGTCGGTCGCCTGGGACAGGGCCGCCTGGACGTCACGGTCGGCAGCGCCCTGGACCTGTTCGGGGGTCGCGGTATTGCCTACCGCGATCTGGTCGAGCTCGACCGCCGCGCGCGCGCCGGCCTGGCGCGCTGAGTCGAGCCTCAGCCGGCCCGTGATGCCTGAGCGCGGGACGCCCCCCGCGCTGCCGCAGCCCCGCCGCAACACTCGGGCCGAGGCTGCGTCGCTGGCAGGCGCTGTCGAGCAGGGGACTGCCCGTCAGCGACCCGTGCCGGCGACCGCCGCCGTCGTGGCGGTCGTGTTGGAGTGGTTCCCGCTGGGGGATCGCGACCGGCCGCGGAACCAGAGCCAGTTGGCGGTCTGGAGGAGGGCGAAGAGGACAGCCTGGTACATGGCTGCCGCCATCTGCAGCATCGGGGTGTTTGGGGGGCCGTCCCAGAGCAGGAACACGACACCCAGTGCCAGGATCCACGACAGGGTCATCCCCAGCAGGGCCGGGACTGAGCGGTAGTGCCAGCCGAGGCGCAGGTCAACCAGGAGCCAGACCAGCACCACCAGGGCCGGCGCCATCCACGGCGTCGCCAGCAGCCCGAAGGCATCCGGGATCTGCCCGGTCTCGACCAGCAGGCCGGCCCGGGCGCACAGCGTCGCAAAGACGCCGTTCAGTGGCGACAGGATCCAGAGGAGACGCAGGCCGGAAATGAACAGCGACGGCTGCCGACCCGGCACCGGGTCGTCCGAGGTCAGGATGCCCGGGCTGCGCAGGAGCCGTGAGAACAGCGCCAGGACTGTCAGTTGCAGCACCAGCGGCAGGGCGTGCGCCCGCAGGACCGGGCCGACCGGCGACTCGGCAAACCAGGCCAGGACGAGGTCAATGACGGCCAGGCTCAGCGACAGGCACCACAGGAAGAAGACCGCCGATGCCGACGAGCGCAACAGGGGCCGCCGCACCTCGGTCAGCAGGCGGTTGCGGCGCGATGGGAAGCCGAGGCCCTCGCGGCGGATCTGCCGCGGCAGGAGGGCCGAAGGGACCTTCAGGACTGCGTTCCAGCACTCGCCGGCACGGGCGACATCGCGGGCGCGCTCGGCCGAGAGGGCGGCGCGGTAGCGCTCCTGGATCTCCTGGGTGATTCGTCCTGAGACCGCCTTCTCGACGGTGCTGAGAGAGGCGTCGTCGGCGGCGCGGATGGACTCAACGAGGCGGGCGAGGTCCTTCCACTGTCCGGCCTCGATCCAGGCATTCACCTGGCGATCGACGCTCTTCTGGAGGGCCTCCCGCAGTGCTGTCACGGCCTCGTCGGCCTGGGTATCCTCGGCATCGGGCGGCAGGACCATGACCTTGGCGCTGAGGCTGGCGGCAGCCAGATCGCGCAGGGCCTGGATGGCGTCCAGGACGTCGACGTTGGCGGCATCCGCGACCGCCTGCGCCTCGCGCAGGGCGTGCTCGCGCAGGCTGAGCTGCGTCTCGCTCTGCTGACGGAGTTCCTGGAGGCGCGTTGCCACCGTGCCCCCCACCCAGGCCGGTACCCCGGACAGGAGGCGCCGGCAGGTGCTCACGCAGTTCGACTTCAGCGCCGTGCCGGCATGGAAGGCGACCTGCGCCAGCTCTTTCTTCAGGGCGTCGACCTCGTCGCGCAGCCACTGGTACTGCTCGCTGCTGACGAGGCTGTGCAGGGCCGTCGTCGCCTGCTCGAGCTGGTCGAGGCGCAGGGCATCACGGGCCTCCTGCACCCGGACCTCGAAGAGGGTTCCGAGGTGGGCGACGACATCGCCGAACTGACCCCGGACCAGCTCGGGGAGGACCGACTGGTCGAGTTCGCGGTACTCGGCGACCAGCCGGCAGGTCCCGGCCAGATCATCGCGGCTCACGCACTCGTCCATGCGTACCAGGAGGCTCTCGGCCTGGCGGACGACGCCCTGGCGCTGCTCGGCCAGGTTGGCGCCGCAGTGGCCGCAGTGCTCGGAATTCAGCACGACTTCCTCGCCGCAGAGCGGGCAGGGGTAGCGCCCGTAGGCGCCGCAGGCGATGCAGTAGCGCGAGCTCTCGGCGTTGTTCCGGCTGCAGCCCGGGCAGACCCAGCGCCCGCCACCCGCCGGCGTCTCGCTCGGCTCCGCCCGCGGCGACAGCTCCGGGGAGGTCTTCAGAAGGACCTGCACCCGTATCGCCTGAATCAGCTCGTCGGCCGACTGGAAGCGCTCCTCGGGTGACTTGCTGATCAGGCGCAGGATGATCGCGGCTACGCCGGCAGGGAGGTCCGGGACATGCTTGCGCGGATCCGGCGGCGGGGCGTAGAGGTGCTGCGCGGCGACTTCGGCCAGGGCCGTGCCCTCGAAGGGCAGCCGCGCCGTCAGCATCTCGTAGAAGGTCACGCCGAGGCTGTAGAGGTCGCTGCGGTGGTCGAGGGGTTTGCCGAGGATGACCTCGGGGCAGACGTAGTAGGGGCTGCCGCCGAAGGTCTCGGCGCTGGCGTCAGGGATGGCGCCGCCGTGTTCGGCGAGGCCGAGGTCGGCGATCTTGATGCCGCCTTCGGCGGGCATGAGGATATTCTCGGGCTTGATGTCGCAATGCACGATGTGCATCTTGTTCCAGGCGGCGCCGAGGCCGGCGGCGACCTGCACGACGATCTCGGCGGCCTGCTCGAGGGGCAGGGGCCCCTGGGAACGTATTCGGTCGTGCAGCGACTGGCCCTGAACGAGCTCCATGGCCAGGTAGTGCAGGCCGTCTTCCTCGCCGACGGCATAGACGCTGATCAGGTTCGGATGGGTGATCGAAGCCGCGATGCGGGCTTCCTTGAGAAAGCGGCTGAGCTGGGGCTGGGAGGCCGCCAGGGAGGGATGCATGACCTTCACCGCGGCCGGGCGCAGCAGCGAGATCTGCTCGGCGCGG
>JAGVUW010000408.1 GCA_019136035.1 Verrucomicrobiota bacterium
GGACTTCGACGGCGACGGCCTGACCAACCTCCAGGAGCAGACCCTCGGCAGCGACCCGACCCTGAAGGACACCGACGACGACGGCATCAGCGACACCGACGAGGCCCTGGCCGGCACCAGCCCGGTCGATGAGTTCAGCCCGCTCGTGGACCGCGTCCTGCAGCTCGACGGCACCTCGGCGGCCTATGTGACCCTGCCGATGGCCGCGCGTTTCGCCCTCGACACGTGGACTGTCGAGGCCTGGATCCGCCCGACCGCGGCCGCCGCCGGCACCATCATCCACCGCAGCGTTGGCGCGGATAACTACTGCCTGGGCCTGGACGCGACCCGCCGGCCGTACATCCGGTTCACCCCGAGCGACGGCACGGCGGCCGTGGAAGTGAAGGCCGACGCGACGGCGGCTGTGGCCCTGAATGCCTGGACGCACGTCGCCGCCAGCTTCGACGCGGCCGGCAACACCCTCCGCCTCGTCGTCAACGGCGTCGAGGTGACCTCGGTCGGCACCGCGAAGGACGCGGCGACCACGGGTATCGGTCCGGCTTTCACCCGCCTGGGCCAAGGCTTCACGGGCATGATCGACGACGTGCGCATTTGGAGCAGGGCGCGCACGGCGTCCGAGATCTCCGGTGCCATGAGCACCCTGTTCACCGGCAATGAGGCGGGCCTGGTTGCCTACCTGCGTTTCGACGACGGCGGCAGCGCGGTTGACGGCGGCATCGCTGCCACCGACAGCACGCAGCGGCAGGACTGGCTGAACCAGTGGACGCGCTCCGGACGCCTCGGCACCGGCGCGGCGATGGTGGCGGCCCCGGCCGATGCCCCCGTGAATGGCGAGGCTGTCGATAGCGACGGCGACGGCATGGCCGACCAGTGGGAGATTCAGTACTTCGGCGACCTCAGTCGCGATGGCACGGGCGACCAGGACAACGACGGCGTCAGCGACCTCTACGAGTTCCTGGCCGGCCTTGACCCGACGCGCCAGGACAGCGACGGCGACGGCACCACCGACGACCTCAGCGACGACGACGGCGATGGCCTCACGGCCGCCGAGGAAGAGGCCTACGGCACCGATCCGGGCCTGTCCGACAGCGACGACGACGGCGTTGACGACGGCGCCGAGATCGCGGCCGCACCGCTGCGCACCCACCCCGGCTACAGCATGAGCCGCGTCCCCGGCGTCGATGCCCCGCGTTGCAGCCTGGACCTGAGTGTCCTGGGGTCCAACGGCGCGATGGCGCCGTACAGCACGCCGTTCGACCGGTCTGGCGGCGACTGGACGGTCGAGGCGTATGTCAAGCTCGGCACGGACCTCGATGGTGTGCTGGTCGCCTACGACCTCGGCGGCGCCCACCAGTTTGCCCTGCGCACCGACGCCGGCACGCCGGCGATCACCTTCACCGACTCCAACGGCGCCCTCCAGACGCTCGCCGCGGCAGGCTCGATTGCCGATGGCAACTGGCACTACCTGGCGGCGGTGTGGAATCGCACCGCCCAGGAACTGACCCTCGTCGTCGACGCCCTGATCTTCGTACGCGGCCGCAACGACTTCGGGATGCTTCCGGTGCAGCCGGTGTCCGGACGCGGCACCCTGCGGCTGGGCCTCGGCTATGACGACGGCCTGCTCGACGAGGTCCGCGTCTGGGGTTCGGCGCGTACCCTCGCCGACCTCGAGACGAACCGCCAGGCGCTGGTTCCCGCCGGCCTCGCCGGCCTGCTGGCCTATTACCGGTTCGATGACGCCGGTGACCAGGTCGAGGACTTCGCGCATCCGCTCCCCGGCCGTCTTGCGGCGACCTACCAGCTCCAGGTCCCGGCCGGCTGGTGCAGCCCTGACGGCGCCCCGGTCTTCGGCTTTGACGACGGCGATGCCGACGGCATGCCGGACTGGTTCGAGGCCCTCTACGTTCTGGCTGACATCGATCCGGCCTCCGCCAACAGCGACGGCGATGACTTCACCGACGCCATGGAGGACGCTGACCTCGACGGACTCACCAACGGCTTCGAGTATCTCGCCGGCACCGACCCCACCACCCCGGATACCGACGGTGACGGCGTCCTCGACAGTGCCGAGACGGCCATCTCGGGCGGCCTGACCAACCTCCAGAAGCAGGCCAACGGCCTGGTGCCCTGGGCCGCCAACACCGACGACGACCTGGATGACGACCTGGTTGAGCTGAACAACCAGACCGACCCGGCCAGCTCCGCCTCGCCGCAGCAGTACGGCGCCCTCAGTCTGACGCAGACGCCCGGGCCGCAGTACGTGCAGGTCCCCGCCCGCCTCGACCATGCCCGGCAGGCCTGGACCGTCGGGGCCTGGGTCAAGCCCGCCGAGACCCGCGCCGCCGAGATCTTCACGCGTCGCCTCGGTGCCGATGCCTATACCTTCCGCCTGGCCATCACCGCCGAGGGCAAGCCGTTCATCCAGTTCACCGACGCGCGCGGCGAGCAGCACATCCGCGTCGCTCTCAAGGCCCTCGTCATCGGCCGCTGGACGCACGTGGCCGGTCGCTTCGACCCGGGTCTGCGTCGTCTCGACCTCTTCGTCGACGGCCGGCGCCTGGACCTGCGCCAGACCGACCGTGCTCTGAGCCAGAATGACGCTGACCTGGTCCTCGGCGAGTTGCCGACGCTGGCCGGCGACCGACTGGAGGAGCGCATCGGCGAGGGCTTCGTCGGCGAGCTGGCCGAAGCCCGTCTCGCGGCGACCCCGTTTGACTATGCGACCTACTTCAGCGACCTGGTGCCCGGCACCGACGCCGATGACGACGGCAATCTCGACATCGTGCTCAAGCCCGTCGGGCTCAACGACGACCAGGTCTACGTCCTCTACGATCAGAGCGTCCGCGCCACGGCGAGCGCCACCGGTGCCGACGTCGTCTTCATCGTCGACACCAGCGGCTCGATGGGAGTGGCCATCAACCAGGTCCAGCAGAACATCATCGCCTTCACCAATCAGCTTGCCGCGGCTGGCGTCGACGTCCAGCTCGGGCTCGTGGACTATGTCGACTCCACCAAGTGGCCCAACCTGGAGTTCACGCCCTACGGCTTCACCACCGACGTCCTCCAGTACCAGGGCTGGGTGCAGGCGCTGAACACGGACGGCGCCGAGGAGCCCGGCAATGCGGCGCTGGTGTACTGCCTGGCCCCCGGCACCTTCAGTCCGTCCTACCGCCAGGGCGCCAAGAAGGTCTTCGTGCTCATCAGTGACGAGCCCATCCAGGATCCCTACACGCCCTGGCCGGCCGCCATGCCGGCGCCCTACCAGAGCGCCATGACCATCGATGAGGTGACCGACGAGCTGATCCTCAACAACGTGACGGTCTTCAGCATCGCCTCGGTCCTCACCGGGTACGGCCTCGACTACGACGCCGACAACGACAACGTCGACGACATCGAGGAAGTGGCCCTGGGCACGGGCGGCCAGATGTTCGATATGACCAGCAACGACTGGAGCCCGATCTTCCAGGCGATCAGTCAGCAGATCATCTCGGAGATCGGCGGTGCGACCGTCACCGGTCTGGTCAGCGACTACCGCA
>JAGVUW010000725.1 GCA_019136035.1 Verrucomicrobiota bacterium
GCCCCCCCGGAGCGTCTGACCGGCAGAGACTGGCATGGCGTCGCCACGCTCTACGCCATCGCCGGCATTGCCTACAGCGTCCTCAGCGTCGGCGCGGTACGGTTCCTGGTACCCGCGGCGCGCCTCTTCGAGGCGGTGACGGCGCTGGGCCTGCTCTTCGTGGTCCTGTCGACGCTCTACCTGGTCGGCGTAGCCAGACGCGTCCGGCAGGCCGCCTGGCGCGACGCCCGCGCCCTCCAGGCCAGCGAGCAGCGCTACCGGCTGATCGCCGAGAATGCCTCCGACGTCGTCTGGACGGCAGACAGTGCCGGCCATTTCACCTACGTCAGCCCCTCGGTCCAGCGACTGCTCGGCTTCACCCCCGCCGAGATCATGGCCCTCGCGGCGAGCCCCCCGGAGCCGGGCGCGCGGCCAATCGCCCGCAACGAGGCCCTGGCCAGGATCCACCAACAACTCATCGAGCAGGATGCGGAACAGCCGGTGACGCTGGGAATCCGCGAACAGCACCGCGACGGCCACGACGTGTGGCTCGAGGCCGTGATCCGCGCCATGCGCGACGCCGACGGCCGCCCGATGGGCATCCTGGGCGCCTACCGTGACATCACCCCTGCCCGCCTGCGTTTTCCAGAAGGACCTCGCCAACCGCGTCATCTGGGCCAACCGCGCCTGGGTCGAGGGCACTGGCAAGAGCCGCGACCAGATCATTGGGAAGTCCTGCGACGATGTCTTCCCGCGCGAGGTGGCCGAGCGCTTCGCTGTCGACGACGCCGAGGTCATCCGCAGCAACCGCCCCAAGACCGACATCGTGCTGAAGCTGCCCCTGCCCAAGGTTGGGAACCGCTGGTACGCCGTCAGCAAGACCCCGTGGCACGACCACGACGGCAAGGTCATCGGCGTCCTCGGCTGCGCGCTGGACGTCACCTCGCTGCGCGAGGCTGAGGTGGCCCTGCGCCACAGCGAGCAGCGTTTCCGGACGCTGTTCACGGCCTCGCCGCTGGGGATTGTCCTGAGTGACGAGCGCGGCCGCATCCTCGATGCCAATCCCGCCTGCCTGCGGCAGTTCGGCTACAGCCTCGATGAGCTGCGGGCGCTGTCCAGCCTGGCCAGCCTCATGGCGCCCAGCGACGTCGCCGCCGGACAGGCCTGGCTGCGGGCCCTGGCGGTGGCCGGCAGCGGCATGCCGCCGCGCGAGTTTGCCGCCCTGCGCCGGGATGGCCAGACCGTCTGCACCCGCCACGTCGGCGCGGTGGTCCGTGACCAGGCCGGGAACTTCCTCTACAGCCTCGACATGATCGAGGACATGACCGAGACCAAACAGCTCGAGGAACGCCTGCGGCAGAGCCAGAAGATCGAGGCCATCGGCCGCCTGGCCGGCGGCATCGCGCACGACTTCAATAACCTCCTCCAGGTCGTCCTGTCCTGCACCGGCGAGGCCCTTGCCGGCCTCGGCGAGGACGACCCGCAGCGCCTGCCGCTGCGCCAGTCTGAGCAGGCCGCCCACCGCGCCGCCAGCCTCACCCGCCAGCTCCTGGCCTTCAGCCGCCAGCAGGTCCTGCAGCCGGTGCGCATCGACCTGCCGAACCTCGTCCAGGAGCTCCTGTCGCTGCTCAACCGGCTCATCGGCGAGACGATCTGCATCGATTTCCAGCCCGGCGCGGATGTCGGCCCAGTCCTGGCTGATGCCAACCAGATCGAGCAGGTCCTCATTAACCTCTGTGTCAACGCCCGCGATGCCATGCCCGACGGCGGCATGCTGACCCTGTCCATACAGGAGGTGACGATGGGGCCGGAGGACTGCGCCCGCCGTGACCTGATGCAGCCGGGCACCTACGTGGCGGTGCGGGTCCAGGACACCGGCGAAGGCATGGGCGATGGCACCCTGGCCCGTGTCTTCGACCCGTTCTTCACGACCAAGACGGTGGGCAAGGGCACCGGTCTCGGCCTGGCGGTCGCCTACGGCATCGCCCGCCAGCATGGCGGCACCATCACCGCCAGCAGCCGGCCCGGCCAGGGCAGCACCTTCACCCTGCTGCTGCCCCGCTGCGACCACACCCCCGTGCCGGCGCCCCCGCCGGCGGCCCCCGCCGGTCCGGTGCCTGGCGGCCACGGCGAGACCATCCTGGTGGCAGAGGACGAGGCCCTCGTGCGCGATATCTGCCGGCGCATGCTGGAACGCGCCGGATACCGCGTCATGGTCGCCTGCCACGGCCTCGAGGCGGTTCAGGCCGTCAGAGCCAACCGTGGCGCCATCGACCTGCTGGTCTTCGACGTCGTCATGCCGATCATGGGCGGCCGCGAGGCCTACGAGACGATCAGCCGTGAGAATGGCCCCCTGCCCTGCGTCTTCGTCAGCGGCTATGAGAACAACGACAGCGAGAGCGCCAGCCCGGCGACCGCGTCGCCGCGCCTCCTGCACAAGCCCTACGAGCGCCAGCAGCTCCTCGAGGCCGTCCGCGAGGCCGTCGCCGCCGGACGGCAGACCGGCCAGCCCCCTCACGCCAGGGTGAGCCCCGGGTCATCCGGGTAGGCCGAACCGATGTGGCAGAGCTGGTGCAGGCAGAGCGCGAAAAAGTGGAAGTACCGCCGCAGATCGTCACGCGTCGTCACCAGGCGCGGCGCCTCGAGGTAGAGTTCGTCAACGCCGGCAGGAAACTCGGCACCGAACCAGCCCTCGTCGTCCTTGACGCAGAGGCTGATGCGGCCCAGATCCAGCATCGCCCCGCGCAACGCCGGGTCTGACAGAAATCGCCGGACTTTCTCCGCGTCGGTGGCGCGCACCAGGAAGGCACGGTCGAAGGCCTCGTCGCCGACCTGCACGTCCCGCAGGCCAAGGAGCTTCCCGAAACGCCTTATGAGGCCCTCGGGGGAGATGTGGAAGCGGAAGCCGTCCCTATTGACATAGGGAGCCCGCAGCCGTGTGCTGGCAACGGAGGAGCCGCGGTCGCTGGCGCTGTCGGCGTCGAGGGTGACCGTCCACTGCCCGACCCGGGCGACGACTTGCTGGCCCTGCCACTCCTGGCCGTCGGTGGTGGCCTCCTCAAGGCCGACGGCAATGCGATCCCAGACCTCGCCGCGGCTGGCCCCCAGGGCATTCTCGAAGTAGTCCATCGTCGCACCCCCTTTGACGGTGTTGCTCGCTATGGCTGGCGAGGCGCAGCCGATCGCGCTGCACCCGACGGGCTTCGACACGGCCTGGCTGGCCGGGGTCCACACCGACGTGGCCGGCCGCACACCCCGCGCCCCGCGGCAGCGTGGTTGACGGGGCCTGCGGGGAACCCCATAGTAGCCCCGTAGCGGCCCACCGTGGATGCCAGTTCTGGCGACGGCCCGCTGGCCTCGAACCAGGGCGGCAGCGCGACGATGAACAGCCGACAACGCTTCCATGTGCTCTATGAGGACGGCGACCTGGTGGTGGTCGACAAGGCCCCCGGGGTGCTGACTGTGCCGACGGCGCGCGGCGAGCGCAACACCCTGGTGCAGATGCTCCGGCAGCACCTCGGCCGCGGCCGGCGTCAGCCGCCATGGCTGGAGGTGGTGCACCGCCTCGACCGCGAGGTCTCCGGCGTCCTGGTCTTCGCCCGCTCGCCGGCCGCCGCGGAGCGCCTGCGCGCCGACTTCGCGGCCCATCGCCCGGAACGCGAGTACGTCGCCATCGTCGCCGGCAGCCTCAGCGACTCCGGCGGGACCTTCGCCAGCCGTATGCTCACCGGCAGGGGCCTGCAACGCTACTCGGGCGCCGCCGACGGCCCCGGCGAGGACGCGGTCACGCACTACGTCGTGACCGCCCGGCCGGCCGGCGCCAGCCTGGTGACCGTGCGCCTCGAAACCGGCCGGCGCAATCAGATCCGCGTCCACTTCGCCGAAGCCGGCCACCCGATCCTCGGCGAACAGCGCTACCGCCCGGAGGCGGCACAGCACCACCTCTGGCGCGCCCGACGGCTGGCCCTGCACGCC
>JAGVUW010000407.1 GCA_019136035.1 Verrucomicrobiota bacterium
GTGGCGCACCCCCACAGCGTCGGCGATGCCGTCAATCTCGGCCTCCACCTCTGGCGGTCTCCATATGCTCCACGCGTGCCAGACCAGGATGCCTGGTCGCTGGCGCAGGATGAGGTGAGCCATGACCGTCGAGTCCTTGCCGCCACTGAACGCCACATAAGGCCGCTGGCACGAGTCCAGGCAGCCGCGCACAACATCCTCGGCCTCTCGCACCCGCTGCCAGTAATCGCGCGTCTTGGCGTGCATGAGGAAGGTCTCGCGCCAGGTCTCATCCATGAGACAGAACTCCAGCATTGCGCATCTCGCGCGACGACATCAGCTCGACCTCTGACCCCGGTGGGACGCACAGCTCTACTCCGGCCGGGTCCCAGTAGGGAGGATGCCACGCCATGGGCAGGGCCTCGGCGTAGCGGCGACACAGCCTGGCCGGGATGGGTCGCATGGCGTAGCCGTCGGCCACGATACTCTCGTCCAGTTCCCGCTCCTCGACACCGATGGAGGCTATCGCTCCCCATCCCATGCGAGACTTGTTCCCCAGGTGCGTCAGGTCACCCAGGAGGTCGCGCACGAGGTCGACCTGGCCGCACCCGTAGAACCTGGCCCACTCCACGGGGCAGTAGACGGTGCGCATCATCCATGCGCGATAGTGCCCGAATCCCATCGCAATCTTACGGCGCGCGGGAAACCCGCGCTCCTCGAAGCGCTTGAAGAAGTTTATGCTTGAGAGCTTTTCAACCGGGCCAAAGAAGCTGATGCTGCCGTGTGGGACGGGCGTCCGCACCAACAGGTTGGCGTATGGGCCGAGTTCTCGGGCCGACATCGAGCGAATCAGCTTCGTCGGCTGATTGAATTGGTCGCGCCCCAACACGCGGTTGCGCGCCAGGTGAGTCAGGATGCCATCAAGATGGAACCACGGGTGGTTCAGGCTGACCGGAGAGGCTAGCCGAATCTCGACCAGGAACGGTGTCGCCTCGCCCATCTCACGCCACCTTTCGCTTTCCGTCCAGGCGCAGGGCCAGGTCGTCCAGGGCCTGCACGACGCGGTCCCTCTGCTCGGTCAGGTAGGCCAGGTAGATGTCGGGGCTCGGAGCGGCCGGGTAGTTGTAGGCCACGTGGCCATAGCCGGAGGAGGACTTGCCCCCGACGTAGGGCAGGGAGGCCAGCAGGGCGATGCCATGACCCAGGCAGGACGCCTCGACGTCAGACGCCCAGGCCAGGGTCCAGGCGTGGCTGAAGGCGGTGCCTGAGATGAAGACCTCGAACTCGACCTTCATTTGCTGCGCCTGCTCATCGGCGCCACGCTCCGCCCGCAGGTCGTCCCGGCGCGTAGCGAACGCGACGTCGGTGAAGGTGCGGATGCTCTGCTCCTTCCGGGCGTCCTCGACGTGCGGCAGCAGGGCAGCATACTCCCGGCAGATGGGCAGGGCATGGTCCACCCGCAGGCAGCCCTGAATCATCTGGTTGCCGACAGCGCTCCCCAGCAGGGCCAACGGCGGGATGGCGTCGCGCGCCGCCGTGCGGAAGGCCAGGTCAATCTGCCCCGCAGACTCGTCGGTGCCCTCCAGGACCCCGCCGGTGTAGAGGGCGTGGTGCATCTTGGGCGACTTGACCTCGTAGCCGAGGCGCTCGCACATGTCGCGCATCAGCAGGCGTCTCAGGATGCCGCGGATGGCGTTGCCCGAGAACATGGGCAGCCGGACATGCTTGCCGGTCGCGCTATCCCAGTGAGTCAAAGAGCGGAGCACCGGCGTCGACCCGGTCTTTTCGTCCCCTCCGTGCTGGATGGGCGACAGGGCGACGATGGTCCCCGGAATTCTCTGGATTCTGCTCATTGACTTCCTCCTCGGCGAATGGGTCACGGGCCTCGTAGGGGCCGAACTTGGCCTGTTTCCAGGCCTTCGCGCGCGCCACAGCGCGCATGCTGATGGGGATATGCTCGCGGTATGTCAGGTCCAACAGGTCGCTCTCGTGTGGCTGTAGTGCGTCGATGAGCACGATGGCCTCCTCGGGCAGTGACTGCAGGCCGAAGTGGTTGGCCAGGCGTGACGCGAACTCTCCGACCGTCCCCCTCGTCGATGCCGCCCTAACTCGGTGATTCCAGATGTCCCAGGCGTTGTGCCTGGTGTTGATTTTCGACCACCTGATGGCACAGTAGATATGCGCCAGAAGGTCGCACCATCGGTCCTGGACCTCAGGAGTGAGCACGGACTACCACCTCCCATCGCGGGTTGCCCACGCGGGACAGCACCGCCTCGATGTCGTCGGTCCACCCCTCGGCCATCGCCTTGCTCCAGGCGCCAGAGGAGAACTGGCCGTCCAACAGGACCTGCTTGGGAGTCTTGCGCTCGCGCATCCGGTCCAGTAGTGGAGCCTGCTCGTGGACCCAAGCGCGCTCGATGAGGACGGGTCGGTCGGTCCAGTCGGTGCCAACCCAGAAGCGCTCGCGAGACGTCGACGGGTATCGACCCAGGACAATCCACCCCTGCTTCTGACCTCCGGCCGTGATGTAGGCACAGTAGGGCGGCTCAGGAGGCTCGCACAGGGTGTCCCAGATGAGTGTGCGGTGCTCGGCGTCGGCAAACTGCACGCCGGTCCGGCACGCCACCCAGGAGCGCTGCCGGAACTGCCGGTTCTTGAAAATTGGTCGACACCACTCGCACATGACCGTGCCGCGGTAGACCTGCGACCACGCGGTGAAATTCTCACTGGGGGACTCCTCCCAGCCGGTGTCCGTATGCCTCCCGCAGACGTAGCAGACGCCAGAGTCTACTCCGGGCTGGGCATCGTGCCCCATCGCGTCCCCTAGCAGTAGCCGGGCGAGGCTTGAGCCGTCTTTAATCATGAGTAGAAGTTGGGCGCGGCTTGAGCCGGAACCTTCGGACGCATGTTCTACTTTTGGCGCAAAAAAAGCCCCTCCCGTTGCCAGGAGAGGGGCTTCGATGTCATGTGATGGTCAGGTCCTCGATGACCGCCCGGGACCAGCGTCCCCAGTCCAGGGGCATACCGTCCCCGCGTGCCCGGGTCAGTTCCCAGTGGCGCCGCATTCCCTCCAGGCTACCATCCAGGGGCACTCCGGGGGTGACGGCGACCCCGCGTAGGGCCCGGCGGGCAGCGTCCGTCAGGAGGCGCTGGAGGGTGCCAGAAAACCCAGGCGGTTGAGCTGGGCCACGACGAGATCCACCAGGAGCGGGAGCACCACGGGCAGCATGGCCCGTAGCCAGGCCGGCACCTCGATGCCGCCGGGCTCGTCCAGGATGGCCAGGACCTGGGCGACCACGGCGGCCCGCTTCTCGGAGCCAGCGCCGCTGCCCTCGACACCGACGGCCAGGGTCACGACCAGAGTGTAGATGATGCGGATGCTGTCCAGGATGGCTTGCATGTCAGTCCTCCTGCCCGGCGTCCACCGGGCGACTCTCGGCCCTGAGGGCCAGCAGGATGCGCAGCAGGACCCCCTCGGCTGGGAGTCCTGCGTGCAGGTCGGTGATGGCCTGGTCGACAGAGCGGCGCTCGCGCGCCGTCATGGGCGC
>JAGVUW010000465.1 GCA_019136035.1 Verrucomicrobiota bacterium
CACCCTCGCCGTGGAGGGTCAGCGATGGCGTCTTCTCCAGGATGGTGATCGGCCTGCCGGCGAGGTGCCGGGGCAGGGTGACGATCTTGTTGTCGAGTGTCTTGTGCACATCGATATAGACGACGTCCGAATCCGCCTGGCGGTGGTGGATGAAGAGGGTGGCATCGGGCTCGCGCTGGGGATCGAAGTACTGCCGGAAGGCGAGGACGCGCCGTTCGGTTCCCGCCGGGGGGGCCTTCAGCGTGAGGCAGTACGGGTACATCTTGTGGCTGGAGTACAGGTGGTAGACGACATCGCGTTCGGCGCCCAGCCGGGCCTTCGCGGTGCATCCGTGGAAGAGCGAGTAGCCGAGGGCGATGCCGACGCGGCGCTCGGTGTCGCCGGCGATTCTGACGAAGCGGTCCGGCAGGTCGGCGGGGTCCAGGCAGTGTTCCCGCGTCAGGTTGAGGCTGGCCGGCATGACGGCAGGCAGGCGGTCGATGGCGGCAAAGCCGACGTCGAAGGAGACTTTCTCGGGCCCGGCCGGGGGTGTGGTGAACGGCTTGAGCTTGGGGATGTAGCACTCGATGTGCGGGCAGCGGGTGATCGACCCGGCCCAGCCGAACATGACGCCGAGGGCCTTGAACGAGGCCATGGGCCGGTGAAGCCGGTACGTCTGGTCCAGAGTGCACGCTCCATGGGGCTGGAAGCGGAAGAGGGTCTCGACCGAGAAGAGGCTCTCGAGGGCGGGATCGCGGACGTCACAGGCCTTCCCGGGATTCTGCACGGTCCGGGCAACCAGCGACTCCGGCAGGATGACGTCGTAGGCATAGCGGTGGTCGACGAAGGCGCAATCGACCTCGCGACCATCGTCCTTAAGGGGCGTGTGGCCGTCCACGAGAATGTCGTCGGCAGTGGCGCGGGTGCCCGGCCAGAGCTGCGTGGTGGTGGCGGTCTCGACGTGCAGTTCGCGGCCGTCGGGTCTGAACAGCCTGCCGTCCGGCGGAAGGCGGGTGAACGCCGGGGTGCCGGGCGGCACGCCGGCGGGGTGGATCAGGAGGCCGTTCGCGTCGATGACCCGCATGATGGCGAAGCGGTTGCCGGCATGGTCGGTCAGGAGGGTCCCCGTTGCGCCTGGGGGCAGACCGTGGTCCGGCGCGGTGAGTTGCTGGGCGTAGCAGGAGGCGTGGTTGCCGCCCAGGGTACCGTAGGGGCTGATCGGGAAGGCCGGCAGTTCGTCGCCGCCCGCATGGATGCGTTCGCCTGTGGCATAGTCAGCCAGGGGGCTGCCCTTTGGCACCAGATACGCCTCCTCGTTGGGCTGGCTGTTGCCGCCGCTCCGGTGGCTGCGGATGATGATGTCACGCTGCGTCGAGAAGGCGCTGCGCACCAGGAAGCCCTGGCCCTGGCGGAGCACGGTGATCCCTTCGTCATGGGCAGCACAGGCAGCCATGGTGACTCCCCAGAGGCAGAGAACGGCCATAGGTATCATCGGCTCAGGACCCTCCGACTCGCCTTCCGGCGAGCTGGCCCGCCAGGCGGCCCGGCGTCTGTGACAGCATCCCCATGTCTGCGATGGCCATGGTGACTGTCCCTCGGCCGTCGCGGCAGGCCCCCGCCGCCCGCGGCCTGGCGCCGCTCAGCATAGCCCCCCGCCGGGCGGCCTGTCAAGCCCGTGCCGCTGGTCTCCATGCGCCGGAGTCCGCGGGCTACCGCGACTCGAGGCACCTCAGGACTGCCGCCATCGCTGGCGCGCCGCCGGAGGGGACCTCCTCGCTGACCATGAGGCAGAAACGGCTCGGTCCGGCGTCGGTGACGACGCGGCGGAGGTCCCGTTCGAGCTGGTCGCGCGGGCGGTCGTACCAGCCGAGATTCGGGTGGATCCAGAGGAACTTGTCGGGCCAGAAGGCCCGGGCTTCGGCGACGGTCAGGTCCCCCTCCGGGGGTTCGGTGAAGGAGTCCAGGCCGTCGATGTCGAGCGCGGCGATGTCCTCGGCGATGCTGCGCAGCTTGCCGTCGTAGTGGACGAGCAGGCGCTTGCCGGCGGCCCCGAGGATGTCGAGGATATCGCGGTAGATGGGTACGAGGTGCCGGCGGTAGAGTCCCGGGCCCATGGTCTCGATCGAGAGGTTCTCCCAGAGCTTGATCTGTCGGGCCGGTCCGCGCGCCGCGCAGCGGACCTCGTCGAGCGTGATCGCGGTCATCACCTCGAGGAGGTCGAGCATCGCCGGCTCGTCGGTGGCGACGTCGAGCGACCAGCGCTCCAGGCCGACCCAGTCGATCTGGAGGACCATCAGCGGCGTGCGGCCATTGCCGAGCCCCTGGATCTGGCCCAGGGTGATGCCGCCGTCGCCGACCGCAGCTTCCGCGGCCTCGAACGCCGCGGCATCCGGCAGGACCTCGACGCCCTCGAGTGCCCGGCACATCAGGCGGTAGTCGTCGGGCGTCTTGATGAAGTGCTCCTGGCGCCACTCGCCGAGGTACCACTCATGCAGCTCGCCCCGGTCGGTCACCAGGGTCACATCGCGCCGCACGAGGCCATGGGCCTCGGAGGTGGTCTCGATGCGCTCGAAGCCCGGGCAGTGCAGCCGGATGACATTGGCATGCTGGATCTGGCCGAGACCCATGGCGAACAGCTCGGACCACGCCACAGCCGGGCGGTGCTGCACGAACCAGTCGTACACCGCGTACACCGGCTGTCGGACCGGCGCGCCCATGAGGGCCGCCTCGAAGCGCTGTCGGATGGTCTCGGGCGCCATGCCAAAGGGTCCCTCGCGTTGCGCGCGCAGCTCTGTCGCAGGCCTTCAGCCTGCAGTGTGAGATGGCCGGCTTCCCAGGGCGATGGCCCTGGGCTGACGGGTCATGCTCTCTCAGGAAGCCAGACCGTCGCCCCGCCCGCGGCGGCTCGGTCGTGTCGGCGGCGTCAAGGCCAATGCAGGCCCAGGCCGGCACTGACGGGGTCGATCACGCCTCCTTCGACGGCGCCGCCGGCGGCGTCATCAGGACGGCGTCCTTAAGGAGGCGGCAGAATTCCTTCTTGGTGACGTGGTGGTGCTCGCCCTCCTTGTCGGTGGGGCTCCTCATCGTCTTGTAGTCCACGCTCAGGCGCTCCAGGCTCACGATACGGAGGTAGCGCTCGCCCTGCTTCCAGATCTGGTTCTGCTGCAGTCTCATCATGTCCTTTCGGTACCGGCGGCGCCGATGGGTCCAGCGGCGCCTGTCTTACGATAGCCGGTGGAGGCCGCACGCGCCCGCGGGAGTGGCTCCGGAGGGTCCATCCGAAGCACGATCGACCGCGGAGGCCCCGCGTGCCCGCGGGAGCGGCTCCATGTGGAGGCGCCGGGAAACGGCGTTACTCCACGCGCCCCAGCACCGTGCTCAACGCCACCATCACCCGCCGAGGTACGAGGTCGGGTGAATGGACTGGTTGGAACTCCCCTTCTTGTTCTCCCGCAGAGGCGCAGAGGCGCTGAGGGTCATTCTTCGAGCCCATTCACGCAACGGGTGATCCCGCCCTTCATCACGTCTCCCCCGAAGTTCAGCAGGTGTCACCCGCTCCACCGACTCGACCCAATCTCGGACGGCGGCACCGGCGACGTGCGCGAAGACGAGCGGACCCCGCTTTCCCAGATCATCAGTTACATGAATGAGGAGTTCGGCACGGACTTCACCGACGCGGACAAGGTCCGGTACTTTGCCGAAGACATGGAACGTCGCATCATGGGCACGGACGGATTCGAGCAGGCCATGGACCCGGGAGTGAACCCGTCGCAGGAGGACAGGCGTCTGATCTTCCGCACCTTCTACGAAGACGTGCTGGAGGATATGATTGACGGGCACACGGAGATCTACAAGAAGCTGGTAACCGACGACGGCTTCGCCAGCGTCTTCCAGGTGGCGATGTTCAGGAAAGTCCTGGAGGAACTTGCCCGCCGGAGCGCGTGACCGCACCTGCGGACGAACTCAATCCCCAGCGGTTTCCCAGAAAGCACCGCTCGTGCCAAGTGCCTTGCCACCCCGTTCTGCCCACGATTACATGACCCTGGAAGAACGGGCGGCGCTGCCGGCCTTGCGGGTAGCCGCTGGCGGCGCCAGCCCCCGGCGGGCGGCCAGCGGCGAGACGCCTGTGCCACTCTCTGGGCGGGCGGCCACCGGCGAGACGCCTGTGAAACTGTTGCGGAACTGTCCACTCCGCTCGACTGGGCTGTGTGGTTCCGGCCTACCCGCCCAGCCTCTGGATCATTCCCGTCAGTGGCAGGAAGAGAGCGATCACATAGACCACGAACGTCATGACACTCAGCAACGCCACGGCGACCTGAAACCCCCGGCAGAACCGTGGAGAGCCTGCGGCGAGATGCACGACCAAGAGCAGAACGACTCCTGCCGCCATGATGCCGATGTACGCAATCGGTGGAACGGCGCAGAAGAGCCGGGTCAGCAGTGGCAGCGTCTCCCCAGGCAGCATCTCGTCGTACATACGCATGGACTTCGGCAGGGAGTACAGGATGCTGGCGATGAGAGTGACGAACACCAGAAGGCTGGCGATCACCCCCCCCTTGTTCTTGCTTCCTGCGCGTTGTCCACCGGGATTCATGGCTTCCCTCAGCCAGCAGGCCACACTTGCCCACCCGTCCACTGAATGGGTGCGTTGGCACTGCGCGATATTTGTGGACCGCTTAAGTCCCTGATATGAGTGGACCGGGCACAGGAGCCAGTACCGACCATACAGCGTTCAGGCGACGCTTTCCAGGCCCTCCTTGTAGACAGTGTTGGGGTAGCGGTAGCCGAGCGACGAGTGAGGCCGGTCGCCGTTGTAGTAGATGAAGTATCGGTTCACGGCCTTTCGCAGTTCGGCGAGGGTCGCAGCCTGCACGTGCTTCAGCCCTTCGTACTTCAGGGAATACCAGAGGTTCTCCACCTGCCCGTTGTCGGCAGGTGAAGGCACAGCCGCTGTGGACGGCGACCTTCCTGAGCAGGGCCTGGGACTCGTCCTGGATGTGGGGCCAGTCAGGGTCATCCTCGGTGTAGAAGGTCGGGTCCGAGTAGAGCGTGTCCGGGAAGATGAACATGTGCAGGTGGAGCACAGGAACCCGGTCTTCACGGCGCGCCTCCGGCCAAAAAGTGCTCCTCACTGAGGAGCACTTTTTGGGCGAAGGCCCTTGGCGGAGGCGCTACAGGAATGCGTAACGCGCTATGCACTAGCATGTTACGGCGGTTTTTTGGTGGAGGCGCCGGGAGTTGAACCCGGGTCCTGGAAGGATTCCACGGCGGCGTCTACATGCTTAGCGCGTGCTTCGGTTGTCGTCCGGCCACGTAGGCGACGCGCGGGCCAATGGCCGGACCGAGCCCCCTGTGAAGTTCTCGCCGCGCCACCCGGGTGCCCGGTCTTGCGGCCAGCCTGATGTCGTCGTTCTCAGCCCTTATCAGGCGTCAGAGTGAGAACGTCGCGGCCGTTAGGCTGCGAGTGCGAGCTCAGTGTTCGCAGTTACTAGCTTGACCGGTGATTTAGGAGGCCGACGGTCATCCTCCGCATGCAGCCGACGCTCAACCCAACCAGTCGAAACCATGTCGCCCCCAGGCGACGTCGAGCGGCGTCAACAGGCCTTAGTATAGCCCCGGAATGGGCCGTCTGCCAGGGGCGCCGGGAGGAGTGCCAGGGCTGTTCGAAAGCCCGGTTCTGGCACCCCTCCAGGGTGCATGGCGTGCAATCGGCGGTTCCGGGGGTCGTACTGCCGCACGACCCCCGGCTACGATCTTGCACCCCTCCAGGGTGACCGAGAGAACG
>JAGVUW010000098.1 GCA_019136035.1 Verrucomicrobiota bacterium
GCCCACCGGGGCCGCCAGGGCCGCCGCGCCCGCCGGGGCCGCCCGGGCCGCCACCGGCCCCCCCCGGCCCGCCAGGAGCGGCGGGGCCGTAGCCGAAGCCGCCGTAGTGGGGGTCGTCGGGGCCGGTCGGCTGGGTGGGGTGGTCCTCGGCCAGTTGCTGGCCGAGCAGGTAGCGGCGCGAACGGCGCATGACCGCGACGTCGTCGGGATGACCGAGTACCGCCAGGGCCGACAGACAGACGGCCGTCGAGTAGTTCACGTAGGCGCGGTCCGGGGTGCAGATGGCGCCGTCGTCCTGGACATGCGCCAGGACATACTGCCGGCCCCGCTCGATCGCCGCCAGCCGGCGCTCGTCGCCCTGCGGCAGACGGCACGGCCGCAGGCCCATGCAGGCCAGACCCGTAATGGCCGGCATGTCCTGCCAGGAGCCATTCTCACGCTGACGCTCAAGCAGGTACGCCGCGCCGCGCCCCATCGCCGCCTCGACTTCGCGCGAGAGGGATTCCGGCAGGCCGCTCACCGGAGCGCCAGCCGCCGGCGCCTCCTGGCCCCAGACGCCAAGCGCACCGAACCACGCCAACACCACACCGCCCCGAACCAGCCCGCGAATGCCCATGACCATGGCCAACTCCTCTGAAACGCCTCGGGCCACCCCCGACAACACACACCCACTCCGCTTCCGGACTGGCACCCCGCAGGGATCATGCCAAGTGCCACCGCCGCCGACGCACGCTTGACAGAGGCTCCCCGCGGCGCGGCGGCGCCCTCTGCCCGCACTATAGCAGTGCACGGCCGCACCACATCGGTGCAGGACCCCGCCTGCCCCGCCTGACCGGTCGACCGGTCCTGGCAGTTCTGCTGCTCGCGGCACTCCCGCACCCTACCTTAATTAAAAGGGGCCCGGCGGGGTACCCCGCGCCGCCGCCGGCGGCCGAGGGCGTCGGCTCTGCCTGTGGGGCCGGGGCGGTTAACCCGCCGCCTGGCGGTTGAAAGTCCCTCCTGCCGGGATACCTTACCGCCGAACCATTTTGGGGGCTGTCGGCGACCCGTTGCGCCTGAGCCTGGGCCGCCTCGTCCGCCACGACGACCGGGTGAGGGCTCGCCCCTGCCCGGACGCCTCTGCTGAGGCGCCTCCAGGGCGCGCCAGCGCCGGCGGAACAACCCAGACGGAATTGGAAGCGGCGACACAGGTCCGGCACCACAAGGAGTACACCATGGCAGGGAAAATGGTCACCATCGACGGCAACACCGCGGCATCGCAGGTTGCCTATGCCTTCAGCGAAGTCGCCGCCATCTACCCGATCACGCCCTCGTCGGTGATGGGCGAGCTGGCCGACGCCTGGGCCGCCCGCGGCCGCAAGAACATGTTCGGCAAGACCCTCTCGGTGATGGAGATGCAGTCTGAGGGCGGCGCCGCCGGCGCGGTCCACGGCGCCCTCTCGGCCGGGTCGCTGACCACGACCTACACCGCCTCGCAGGGCCTCCTGCTGATGATCCCGAACATGTACAAGATCGCCGGCGAGATGCTCCCGACGGTCTTCCATGTCTCGGCCCGCTCGCTGGCCTGTCAGGCCCTGTCGATCTTCGGCGACCACAGCGACGTGATGAGCGTCCGCCAGACCGGCTTCGCCCTCCTGGCCAGCAACTCGGTCCAGGAGGTCATGGACCTTGCCGCGGTGTCGCACCTGGCCACCCTCGAGAGCAAGATTCCGTTCCTGCACTTCTTCGACGGCTTCCGCACCTCGCACGAGGTCCAGAAGATCGAGAGCATCGACGACGACACCCTGCGCGCGCTCGTCGACATGAAGACCATCGAGGACTTCCGCCAGCGCGCCCTGAAGCCCGAGGCGCCGATGCTGAAGGTCGCCGCTCAGAACCCCGACGTCTACTTCCAGGGCCGTGAGACCATCAACGCCTACTACGCCGCCTGCCCGGCCATCGTGCAGCGCTGCATGGACCGCCTCGCCGCCGCTGTCGGCCGCCAGTACCACCTCGTCGACTACGTCGGCGCCCCGGATGCCGAGAGCGTCGTCGTCGCCATGGGCTCGGGCTGCGAGACGGTCGCCGAGACGGTCAAGCACCTCAATGCCAAGGGCGCCAAGCTCGGTTTGCTGAAGGTCCGCCTGTACCGCCCCTTCCCCGAGGAGGCCTTCCTGGCGGCGTTGCCGAAGAGCGTCCGCCGCATCGCCGTTCTCGACCGCACCAAGGAGCCGGGCGCGCTGGGCGAGCCGCTCTTCCAGGATGTGGTCACGGCCCTGCGCGGCGTGCGTGATGACATCGCCGTCATCGGCGGCCGTTACGGCCTGGGCTCGAAGGAGTTCACTCCGGCGATGGCGAAGGCTGTCTTCGACCACCTGGCCGGCAAGGCCTTCCACGGCTTCACGGTCGGCATCACCGACGACGTGACGAACCTCTCCCTGCCGGTCGGCGCCGATCTGGACTGCGAGCCGGCCAGCGTCAAGCGCTGCATGTTCTGGGGCCTGGGTTCCGACGGCACCGTCGGCGCCAACAAGGACTCGATCAAGATCATCGGCGACAACACCGACATGTACGCCCAGGGCTACTTCGTCTATGACTCGAAGAAGTCCTACGGCATCACCATCTCGCACCTGCGCTTCGGCACCGAGCCGATCCAGGCGCCCTACCTGATCGGCACCGCCGACTTCGTGGCCTGCCACAACCCGGCCTACATCGGCCGCTACGACATGCTGAGCTGCATCAAGGAGGGCGGCGTCTTCCTGCTCAACTCCGAGTACCCCAGCGATGAGGTGTTCAGCCGCCTCACCCGGGACATGCAGGAACTCATCATCAAGCGCCGCATCAAGTTCTTCAACATCGACGCCCTGAGCATCTCCGAGAAGGCCGGCCTCGGCAAGCGCATCAACACGGTCATGCAGACCGCCTTCTTCATCATCTCCGGGGTGCTGCCGGCCGACAAGGCCACGGCCCTGATCAAGGGCGCCATCAAGAAGACCTTCGGCAAGAAGGGCGACGACATCGTCAAGATGAACTGGGCCTGCGTCGACAGCACTGCCGACGCCCTGCAGGAGGTCAAGGTCCCGAGCACGATCACGGCCTCGTACGAGCCCCCGCAGCTCATCCCGGCCGACGCCTCGGCCTTCGCCCACGACATCATCGAGCCCTCGATGCACCTCCTGGGCGACCAGATCCCGGTCTCGAAGATGAGCTTCGACGGCACCCTCCCGACGGCCACCAGCCGCCTGGAGAAGCGCGGCATCGCCCCGCGCGTGCCCCGCTGGATCCCCGAGAACTGCATCCAGTGCAACATGTGCGCCTTCTCCTGCCCGCACGCGGTCATCCGCGCCAAGCAGATCGACCCGAAGGACCTCGCCGCCGCCCCGGCCTCCTTCAAGACCATCCCCTCGAAGACCAAGAACACCCGCGACCTGCAGTACAAGATCCAGATGTACATCGAGGACTGCACCGGCTGCGGCGTCTGCGTGCAGACCTGCCCCGCCAAGGAGAAGGCCCTGGTCTTCCACACCCTCGAGAGCGAGCGCGACGGCGCCCCGGTGACCACGGTCAAGGGCAGCCAGTTCCGCAAGCCGCTGTTCGAATTCTCCGGCGCCTGCGGCGGCTGCGGCGAGACGCCCTACGTTCGCCTCGTCTCGCAGCTCTTTGGCGAGCGCATGATTGTCGCCAACGCCACCGGCTGCTCGTCGATCTACAGCGGCACCTTCCCGACCATCCCCTACTGCCAGGCCAAGGACGGCCGCGGCCCGGCCTGGGGCAACTCGCTGTTCGAGGACAACGCTGAGTACGGCCTCGGCATGCGCCTGGCCGTCGACAGCAACCGCGAACAGCTCCGCATCCTCGTCGGCAAGGCCCTCGAGAGCGCCGTCAGCCCCGAGCTGAAGACCGCCCTCGGCAAGGCCATGGAGCTGTGGGACAAGAACGACGACGAGGCCATCGCCGCCCAGCGCGCCGTCCAGGCCGCCCTGCCCGCCGCCATCGGCGCCGCCCCGGCCGACCTGAAGCCGGTCCTGAGCATGATGCTGAGCCTCTCGGACTACTTCGTCGATAAGTCGGTGTGGATCATCGGCGGCGACGGCTGGGCCTACGACATCGGCTTCGGCGGCCTCGACCACGTCCTCTCCACCGGCCGCAACGTCAATGTCCTGGTCCTCGACACCGAGGTCTACTCGAACACCGGCGGCCAGGCCTCCAAGTCGACCCAGCTCGGCGCCGTGGCCCAGTTCGCCGCCTCGGGCAAGCGCTATGGCAAGAAGAACATGGGCATGATGTTCATGACCTACGGCTACGTCTACGTGGCCTCGATCGCCCTCGGCGCCAACCGCGCCCAGACCCTCAAGGCCTTCCAGGAGGCCGAGAGCTACCAGGGCCCGTCGATCGTCTTCGCCTACGCCCCCTGCATCGCCCACGGCATCGACATGATGCAGACCCAGGAAGAGCAGAAGCTCGCCGTCGAGTCGGGCTACTTCCCGCTCTTCCGCTACAACCCGGCCCTCGCCGGCAAGGAGGGCCAGAAGGCCTTCTCGTGGGACAGCAAGGAGCCGAGCGCCAGCTTCCAGGACTTCCTCAAGCGCGAGCGCCGCTATACCTCGCTCGCCAAGATCGCCCCCGAGGAGGCCAAGGCCCTCTTCGAGCGCGCCGAGGTCGAGGCCAAGAACCGCCTCGAGTTCTACAAGAAGTTCGGCGAGCTGCTCTGAGACATGTGACCCCGGCGGCCTGATGCCGCTGTGACCGCGACCCACCGCCCGCCCCGCGTGGCCCCACCCAGGCCGCGCGGGGCGGGCTCTTTAAGACGCGACACCCGCCCCCCGCCCCCCGCCCCCCGACCCCCGACCCCCGACCCCCGAGGCCCGAGGCGGGCCCTGATCAAGGGGGGCAGAGAGATCGGTCTGATCCGTCTGATCCGACCGATCAGTCGCGGCCCCGTGCCCCGCGCCCCTGCACTTGCCCGGGGCCGCCCCGCAGGATAGAGTGCATGGAGTGCACCCAGCGCCCGAACTCCGAACTCCGAACTCCGAACTCCGAACTCCGAATTCCGAACTCCGAACTCCGAACTCCGAACTCCGAACCCAAACCTGGAGTCATCCATGTGCATCGTCACTCTGCGGCGGGTCCTGTCGGCCATCGTGCTTGGGGCAGTCGTGGCGGGCGCGGGTGAGGCCTGGGAGACCGACTGGGCGAAGGCCCGCGAGCGTGCTGCCGCCGAGAGCCGACCGATCCTGGTTGAATTCACGGGCTCGGACTGGTGCGGCTGGTGCGTTCGCCTGAAGAAGGAGGTCCTCGATCAGGAGGCCTTCGTCACCTACGCCGCCGGGAACCTCGTCCTGATGGAGGCCGACTACCCGCGGCAGACGCCGCAGAGCCCCGAACTGAAGGCGCAGAACGCATCGTTGCAGAAGGAGTTCGGCGTTACCGGCTTCCCTACCCTGTTCCTGGTGGACGCCGAGGGCAGGCCGTTCGCGCGCACGGCCTACCGCGCCGGCGGCGCCGAGGCCTACGTCGAGCACCTGAAGGCCCTGGTGGCCATCCGCGGTGTGCGCGACGCGGCCCTGGCGAAGGCCGCCGGCGCCGCCGGTCTGGAGCGTGCCCAGGCGCTGGTGGAGGCGATGACCGCGCTGCCGATCGATGTCCTACGCTTCTACGCCCCGACGATCGCCGAGATCCAGACGCTTGACCCCGAGAACCGCACCGGCTTCCGTGCCCGTCTCGCCGAGATGGAGCTGATGGAGGTCGAGAACGGCGTCCGCCGACTCGGCCGCAGCGGCAGGCAGGCCGAGGCGCTCGCCCTGGTCGACGCCTTCATCGCTAAGCACGCTCCCGCCGGCGAGCTGCACCAGAAGGCCCTCCTGGCCAAACTCGGGGCTTACCCGATCAACACCAAGGATGGCCTGGACGCCCTCGGCGCCCTGGTCGATGAGGCCCTTGCGATCGATGCGGCCACCCCGACGGGGCAACGCTGCATCGAGATCAGGAAGCGCCTCGCCGAGGCGGCCGCGCGCCTGCAGGCCGCGCCGGCGCCCTGAGAGCGCCACGCGGCGCGTGGCGCCCACATCGCCCGCGTGCGATTCCCGGGTAGGTCGCGCGAGCCGGGCGCGACCGCGCCGGCGCTCTCACGTCGGCTCGTCAGCCGCGCTGCCGGCCGGGTCGTCCGGGCGCTGGCGCATCACCGCCACGCGGGTGCGGTTGGCCTTGGTGAAGGCCCCGGCGAAGGCCTCCTTGGAGACGGTGCCGGACTCGATG
>JAGVUW010000325.1 GCA_019136035.1 Verrucomicrobiota bacterium
GACCGCGTCGTCGGCGTCATCCGCGGAGGGCCGCGGCCATGACCAGCCCGGTGGCCTGCGTCCACTACCGCGTGCCCTACGCCGACACCGACCAGATGCGCGTCGTCTACTACGCCAACTACCTGGTCTACTTCGAGCGCGCCCGCAACGAGCTCCTGCGCGTCATCGGCTTCCCCTACCGCGACATCGAGGCGCGCGGCTACGCCCTGCCGGTGCTGCACGCCCAGATCGACTACAAAGGCGCGGCACGCTACGACGACGACCTGGAGATCCGCGCCTGGATTGGCTGGATCAAGCCGGTGCGCCTGCGCGTCGATTGCGCTGTGAGCTGCGGTGGCGTCGTCCTGGCCGAGGGCCACACCGTGCACGCCTTTGTCACCCTCGCGACCCTCAAGCCGACACGCGTGCCGGCCGACATCGCCGCCTGCCTCGACGCCGCCGGCGGCGCGGCGGTCTGAAGGAAGGGAATCACACCATGGAATGGTGGCATATCTACGTGGCCGGCTGGGCCGTCACCCTGGCCCTCAGCGCCGTCGCGACCGGGCTCTGCCGCAGCCTGGCGCCGCGCTGGGGCTTCGTCGACAAGCCCCTCAATGAGGCCCACAAGCGCCATCAGAAGGTCACCCCCGTCCTCGGCGGCCTCGGCATGCTCACCGCCTGGCTGGTCGCCCTCGTCGGCGGCCTGGCCCTCGGCCCCCTCGCCGCCCGGGCCTTCGGCGGCCCCATCGCCGAGGTCTTCGCCGGCGTCCCGGCACGCTGGCGCGAGCTCGGCACCATCGTCGGCGGCGCCACCGCGCTGACCCTGGTGGGCATGCTCGACGACCGCATCGCCATGCGCGCCTCACGCAAGTTCGCGGCGCAGTTCGTCATCGCTGCCGCCACCGCCGCCATGGGCATCCGCATCACCGCCGGCGTCCCCGCCGCCTGGCTGTCGTGGGCCCTGACCGTCTTCTGGATCGTCGGCATCATCAACGCCGTCAATTTCCTCGATAACATGGACGGCCTCGCCGGCGGCATCGCCGCCCTCGCCGCCTTCTTCTTCCTCTGCACCGCCGCCTTCCGCGGCCAGCACTTCGTCGCCGTCCTGGCGGCGGTGACCTGCGGCGCGGCCTGCGGCTTCCTGGCCCACAACCGGCCGCCCGCGGCCATCTTCATGGGCGACGGCGGCAGCCACTTCCTCGGCTACCTCCTGGCCGTCCTGGGGGCCCTGACCACCTACTACCTCCCGAACGAGAGCCCGACGCCGGCGCCGCTGCTCATGCCGCTCCTCATCCTCGGCCTGCCGATCTTCGACGCCGCCGCGGTGGTGGCCCTGCGTCTGCGTCAGGGCCGCCCGATCTACGTCGGCGATAACACCCACATCTCGCACCGCTTCGCCTGGCTCGGCCTGAGCCGGCCCCGGGCCGTCCTCCTGGCCTGCCTGCTCTCGCTGACCGCCGGCTGCGGCGCCCTCACCCTGCTCTGGCTGCCGCCGGCCGGGGTGCTGGTGGTGTTCATCCAGATGGCGGCCACCTTCGCCATCGTCTCGGTCATCCAATTCAGTTCCGCGGAAGGACGAGGACACGCATGCTGAACCGCTCTCACGTGCTGAACCTGGTCCGCGCCGCCCTGGCCGAGGACGTCGGCAGCGGCGATGCCACCACCCTGGCGGTGATCCCGGCCGACCTGCAGACCACCGCCGCCATGGTCACCCGCAAGGACTGCATCTGCGCCGGCCTGCCCCTGGCCGAGATGCTCTTCGAGGAACTCGACTCCGGCCTGGCCTTCGAGGCCCTCGTCGCTGACGGCGATGCCTGCCGCGCCGGCCAGACCCTCGCCGTCATCCGCGGCTCGGCCCGCGCCATCCTCACGGGCGAACGCACGGCCCTGAACTTCGTCCAGCGCCTCAGCGGCATCGCCACCCTGACACGGCGCTACGTCGATGCCCTCGGCAGCACCTGCCGCACCCGCATCCTCGATACCCGCAAGACCACACCCGGGTGGCGCCTCCTCGAGAAGTACGCCGTCCGCATGGGCGGCGGCCAGAACCACCGCTTCCCGACTCGCTCGAGGATGTCCAGGCCGCGGCCGAGGCCGGCGCCGAGTATATCCTCCTCGACAATATGAGCGACGACACCATGGCCGAGGCCATCCGCATCAACGCCGGCCGCGCCCGCCTCGAGGCCAGCGGCGGTATCACCCTCGAACGACTGCCGGGCCTGGCACGGCTCAACCTGGACTTCATCTCCGTCGGAGCCCTGACCCACTCGGCCCCGGCCATCGACATCGGCCTGGACATCGAGATCCCCGACAGACCCTGAGGACGGAGGACGGAGGACGGAGGTCGGAGGTCGGAGGTCGGAGGGCGGAGGGCGGAGGGCGGAGGGCGGAGGGCGGAGGGCGGAGGGCGGAGGGCGGAGGGCGGAGGTCGGCGGGCCGGGCGTCGGGCCTCGGGTCTCGGGTCTCGGGCGTCCTGACTTCGGAGTTCAGAGTCCGGAGTTCGGAGGTCGGCGGGCCGGGCGTCGGGCCTCGGGTCTCGGGCGTCCTGACTTCGGAACTCGGAAACTCGTCAGGGACGCGCGTTCGTTGCGGACAGCACCACGAAAGGACTCCTGCCATGACCACCCAGTCACGCGGCACCGCCGGCCTGAAGCTGCTTCTCGCGGCGGCCATCGGGCTACTCGTCAGCGGCTGTGAGACCCTCACCGGCACCACCATCGAGGAGAACCAGGGCGCCTACTTCGAGGCCCGCGACTTCCTCCGCGTCGGCCGCACCAGCCGCGACGAGGTCGCCCGGAAGTACGGCAAGCCCGGCCAGGTCACCGCCCTCGACGGCGGCGGCGAACACTGGGAGTACCGCCGCCGCGAAACCGTCGTCATGAATGCCTACTCCGCGACGCCCCTCGGCACCGACCGCAGCCTCATCGACGGGTACTCCGGCTACCAGCACACCGTCAACCGCACCACCACCCTCGAGATCTTCTTCGACGCCCAGGGCCTAGTGACGCACTACCGCATCGACCGCGGCCGGGAGTGAGGCCGCTGGCCGGGGCGCGGCAGGGCGGCGCGCCGCGGCGGCCGGCCGCGGCCGCCCCTTTGTAGCGGCGGCTGTCCCCAGCCGCTCTCCCCTGGGAGCGCCGAGCGTCGGCTCGGCTCCCCTCCCGGGCGCCGGCGGCGCCCGGGGGGTCCACGGACGGCGCCTTAGGCCTATCTCAGCGGCGCCGGTGCCGGCACCACCGGCGCCGGCGCCGACGACGACGCTTCGGCCATGACGGCGGTCGGGCCGCGGCCCCTGGCCAGCAGGGCGACCTGACGGCGGACCGGATCCAGGACACAGATCTGGTCACGGCCGAGCTGGAAGAGGACCGCATCGCCAGGGAGGTGCGTGACGTTGCGGACCATCCAGGCCGTGAAGGGGGTCTCGAGGGCGAGGCGGACGGTCGCACCGGTGCCGGCGTTCTCCCCGTACAGACCCGCGGTGGCCCAAAAGCCCGCCGTGAACTTCCACGGGCTGTCTTTGGCGGGCCCGAGTCGGGCCGCGGGCCCGTCGTAACCCCACGTGCCGACCTCCTGCCGCGGCGGCTTGGCCTGCAGGCTCCGCCAACTCGGGGCGGCCTCGGCCGCGACGCCCGCCACGACCACCGCGTCCTTGTCACGTGAACGGTCCTTGCCCTCCAGGCGGGCCATCAGGTCCCAGCGGCCCGCGGCCGTGGCGCTCGGGCGCACGTAGAGGCGGTCCAGGCGGCCCGTCGAGCCCAGGTCGACGACGCGACGGCTGTCCAGCGCAGGGAGGTCCATGCGATAGACGTGGCCATCCGCGGCACCGATGCTGTAGACTACGACCCCCTCGGGCAGCGCGATCGCGGAGGGCTCGACGATGTCCATGGCCGTATACAGGCTCTTGCCGCTCGCCATCCAGTACCAGCCGAAGAGGAGCGTGTAGGACACCGTCTGAATCACCAGCGAGCCCCACGCCGCCGCACGCAGCCGCCCGGGAAGCCTCGGCAGGGCCATGACCACGAAGGGATACTCCAGCACCAGGGTCAGGAGGTAGGTGACCGCGACCATGGCCCACTGCCAGGACCAGGCGTTGGTGAGATCCATGGGCAGCGACCGCACGATCACGCCGCGCAGGAAGAGCCCCCCCACCCAGGCCGAGACATAGTTGCCCAGGACGAGCAGCACCGCGGGCCGCCTGGTCGGATCCATGCGGAACAGCCGGATCAGGATGGCGCCCTCGAAAAGCCCGATGAGCAGATTCCCGAACGTCAGGTGCGCGAAGCTGGCCCACATCAGCGGCGTGCCGGTGTTGGCCTGGGCGGCCGTGGGCAGGGCCAGGGCCGCGAGCATGACCAGGACGAGGCGGCCCATCCGCGGCCGCCCCGAGCCACCGGACCACGGCCCCGCAGCGACTCGCGACGCTGTCCAAGGCTCTCCCATGGGCATGCCCTCCGCCCTCCGCCTTCCGAATTCAGGACGCCCGAGACCCGAGGCCCGACGCCCGGCCTCCCGGAACTCAGAACTCCGAACTCAGGACGCCCGAGACCCGACACCCGACGCCCGGCAACCTGGAACTCCGAACTCCGAACTCCGAACTCCGAACTCCGAACTCCGAACTCCCGTCGTCGCCGCCCGACTGGCGCGCCGGGTCTCCGGCCACCACTGTACTGCGTCTGCGCCGATGAAGACATCCCGAGGAGCACGCCGATGTGCCGACATGCCATCCTGGTCGCCAGCCTGATCGCCGCGGCAGCCGGCGCCGCCGAGGTGCCGGAGCTCACCTGCGAGCGCCTCGGTCCGCCGATGATCGAGCGGTCGCTGCCCCTGTCCACGGTCACCCGCGGCCCGGGCGGCGGCTACGTGGCCTGGGGCCCCTACGCCACCAGCGAGCGCACCGCCGCCCTCGGCATCCCGCTGGACGGCTCGGCCCCGATCTGGGTCGACACCACCGCCTTCGGCAAGGGCCGCGTCTTCATGACCCGCGGCGCGGATGGCAGGCTCTACCTCTACGCCGGCAGCCCGGGGCGCTTCCTGCGTTGGGATCCCGCCACCGGCCAGCTCGAGGACCTCGGCGTACCGGTCGAGCCGGCGACCTACTGGATGGGCCCGCACCTCGACCGCGACGGCCGCTGGACGATCGGCGTCTACCCGGGACCCCATGTCGTCGCCTGCGACACGCGCACCGGCACGATCAAGGCCTACGGACCCCTGAGCGACGACCGCCGGCAGCGCTACTGCACCCGCATCGGCGTCGACGACGCCGACGGCGCCATCTACGCCGCGGTCGGACTCCACCACCGCGAACTCTGGCATGTCGACCCCGCCAC
>JAGVUW010000323.1 GCA_019136035.1 Verrucomicrobiota bacterium
ACCAGGAGGGCCTCACACGCTTCCTCGGCTTCTCGGCACACACCGCCGAGGCCGCCCTCGCCGCCCTCCGCACCGGCCTCTTCGATACCATCCTCTACCCGGTCAACGTCGTCTGCCACCACCAGGCCGCCTTCGACCAGGAGGTCCTCGCCGAAGCCCGCCAGCACGGCCTCGGCATCCTCGCCCTCAAGGCCATGGCCCGCACCCCCTGGCCGGCCGGCAAGCCCGCCGCCGAGAGGCCCTTCCGCAAGTGCTGGTACGAGCCGATCAGCGACCCGGCCGAGGCCGCCCTCGCCCTGCGCTGGACCCTCGCTCAGGGCGTCACCGCCGCCCTCCCGCCCGGCGACGCCAGGCTCTTCCATATCGCCCTCAATGTCGCCGCCAAGGACCGCCCCCTCCAACCCCAGGAGGACCAGGCCCTCCGACAGCTCGCCGCCGGCCTCGCGCCCCTCTTCCGCCGCCCCGCCGCGGCGCCCTGACGGATCTTCTTCCACTGGCCGCTACCTGCCAGTGACGGAAGCTCCGATCCAGAGGCCTGTCGCCCTCCAGGCGTTGTTGGACCGGGCACCGCGGTTGGAGCGCGAGGGTCCACAGACGCGAACGCGTCCACGAGCCGCAACGGCATCGACAGCACAACGACACGATGTCCCACACGAGACGGATGAAACATCCGCCTGAAACCCGGGCCCGCCGGGGCTTGCCAAGCCCCGGGCACTCTCCTATAGTTACCGCAGGAAACGGTGAGTGGGGTTGTCTGCGCCGAGTCGGCGGCCGCCTGCTGCGTGCATAGACGACCCGGCGGAGCGTCTCCGGGAACCGCCGCCGGCGGCGGGCCTTCTACGTCCATGACAGCACCGGATCGTCACGCCCTCTACGAACTCGACATCCTGCGCACGGTCGAGCAGGACTGCCGTCTGAGCAACCGCCTGGTGGCGCGCGAGCTCGGCGTGAGTCTGAAGCTGGCGCATCAGCTTCTGGCGCGTATGGTGGGCAAGGGCCTGCTGCATGTGCGCGTCGTGCACGCCCGGCGCTGGGACTACTTCCTGACGCCGAAGGGCCTCGCCGAGAAGACGCGCCTGACCCTGGAATTTCTCGAGTTCTCCATGCGTTTCTATCGTGAAGCCCGTCGGCGCAGCTCGCAGCTCTGTCGCGATCTGCGGGCGCGGGGAGTGCGCTCGGTGGCCTTCGTCGGCGACGGCGATCTGGCCGAGATCGCCTACCTCGGCGTCCGCGAGTGCGACCTGGTCCTGAGTGCGGTCTATGCGGACGACCGCCGTGCGGCCTTCATGGGTGTCCCGGTGCGGGCTCTGGGCGACCTGCCCGAGGCGGCCGAGGAGGCCCTGGTGGTGTGCTGCTACGACGCCCGCGCTCCCATGCGCACCGGCTTCCTTCCGCCCGGGGTGCGGCGTCAGCGCCGCATGCACTGGGTCTTCGGTCCGGGCACCCCCGACGGTCATGTCGAGGCGGGAGCGGAGGCCGCGCCATGATCGTCGAGCGCAGTATCTGGGTCGTCGGCGATATCCACGGCATGCTCGATCCCCTGGTGGCGCTGCTGAACACCATCCGCACCATCGAGTACGGCCAGCAACGGCAGGTCCTCATCGTCTTCCTCGGCGACTACATCGACCACGGCCCGTGCTCGCGCGAGGTCATCGACGCCCTGCTCGACCTGCGCCGCGAGTTCAGCGCCGTCTTCCTGGCCGGCAATCACGAGGACATGATGCTGGAGTTCCTCGACCCCGAGCCCGGGCTCGAGGACTACGGCCAGTCGTGGTTCGACAGGAATGGCGGTCAGGCCACCGTCTGTTCTTTCCTCAACAACCGCCAGGCCCTCAGCCAGCTCTGGATGCGCTCGCAGGGTCACCCGTCGTTCACGGCGGCCGACCTGCGGCTCGAGCCCGAGTATCGCGCCTTCCTCGACGCCCTGGCCTATGCCCACGTCGAGCAGCTCCCGCTTCCCGGCCGCGGCCTGACGCTGGCCTTCTCGCACGCCTCGCTGTACCGCCGTTCCGACTGCCGCCTGCAGCCGCGCGATGACGACCCGGAGATCCCGATCACCGAGCAGCTCAGCGTGCGCACGCGCCGCGACTTCCGGGCCCTGATGTTCAAGTACCCGATGTGGCTCGACAACTTCCACATCTGGAACCGCGAACTGCCCCGGCAGCGCTTCGGCGATTTCATCCTCGTCCACGGCCATACGCCCACGCCCATCATCAACACCATCCACCCGGGTGCCCTGCCGACCTACGAGCCCGCCTCCGGGCTGCCCCTGGTCATCTTCCCCGAGGGCCGCACCGTCACCCCGCGCCTCACCGAGGGGATGGTGCGCTACGACGCGGCCCTCAGCGAGGTCGTCGCCATCAACATCGACACCGGCAGCGTCTACGGCACCGCCCTCACCGCCCTGAACTTCTCCAGCCGGCGTCTGCAGGAGGAGGCCTGCGTCGAGGCGGTGCAGGTCCACCCCGGGTGGGTCCAGCGTGACTTCGGTGCCTGTAACCGCTTTCGTCTGCAGTTCAGCCGGATCTGACCCCAATGACAGCATCCCGCCGCCAGCCCTGCGCCTTCCTCGACCGCGATGACACCCTCATCACCGACTGCCGCTACCTGCGCGACCCCGACCGCGTCGAACTCCTCCCCGGCACAGCCGCGGGTCTGGCGGCGCTGCGCCGCCTCGGCTACCGCCTGGTGGTGGTCACCAACCAGTCCGGCGTCGGCCGCGGCTACTTCACCCTCGAGGACGTCGAGGCCGTCCACCGCCGCCTCGCCGAACTCCTGGCCGCCGCCGGCATCAGCCTCGACGGCATCTACTTCTGCCCGCATGCCCCCGAGGACCGCTGCGACTGCCGCAAGCCCGCCACCGGCATGGTCGAGCGCGCCTGCGCCGACCTCGGCCTGGACCCGCGCCGCAGTGTCATGATCGGCGACAAGGCCAGCGATATCGAACTGGCGCGGCGCTGCGGCATGGCCGCCATCCTCATCGAGACCACCCCCGGCGCCGAGCCCGACTGCCGGCCGGATGCCCGCGTTGCCGACCTCACAGCCGCCGCCGCCTGGCTGGCCGCCCACCCGCGACCGGGACCCGCGTGAGCATGGACCTGCGCCGTATCGTCATGGATAGCCGCGAGCACGCGGACGACCTCGCCCGCTGCCTCACGGAGCATCACGGCTTCGACCTCGAGCGTGCCATGCTCCCGCTCGGTGACTACCGCCTGGGCACCGATACCCTCGTCGAACGCAAGACCACGCAGGACTTCGCCCTCTCGATCATCGACGGGCGGCTGTTCAGCCAGGCCTACCGCCTGGTCACCCGCGAGGACCACCCCATCCTGATTGTCGAAGGCATGACCTTCGAGGGCGCCGTCGGACTCTCCATGCCGGCCCTGCGCGGAGCCTTCATCACCCTCGCACAGAGCTTCCGCCTCCCCGTGCTCCGCACCCGCGACCAGGCGGACACCGCCTGGACCCTGGCCCGGCTCTTCGAGCAGCGCTGCCGTGTCGGGCAT
>JAGVUW010000175.1 GCA_019136035.1 Verrucomicrobiota bacterium
GTCTGCACGCCCAGGCGCGGCACCAGGGCGACCTGGATGCCGCCGCGGCGGTTCAGGGCGCGGTAGATCACCTCGGTGCAGCACTGCCGCGAGGCGTCATCGAAGTCGAAATCGAAGTCGTAGGGCTGTCCGAGGAGCAGGAAGACGGTGGTCAACTGCTCGAGCCGCTCGGCCGGCTCCAGGCGTGGCCTCAGGACAGCGAGGCGGAACATGTGCGTGCGCAGGAGCGCCTCGAGGGAGTTGAAGATGACGCCCTCGGCAACGGCCTCGATGACATCGGCCGCCTCGCCCGAGGGCAGCGTCGCCCGGTCGAGGGCCGCGATGGCCTTCTGACGGGGGCCCTCCGGGACCGCCGCGAAGCAGGCCGGCGTCAGCCCGGCGGCGCGGCGTTCGGCCGGGCTGCCGACGTAGGTGATGCCGTGTTTGAACTTGCCGGGCAGGAAGAGGTTGCTCATGTATCCGGCGCTGTAGGTGAGGAGGATATCGCCGGGCTGGAGCATGGCGCGTACCTCGCGGATCTGGTCGTCGTCGAAGACGGCCTGCCAGGAGAGCGGCTGGCGCAGCCGGCTGACGCTCTCGTAGAGGACGCCCTTGGCATCGGCGAGGTTCCCGGCGAGGGCCTGCTGCGAGGCGCGCGCGTGCCGCGCCAGCCAGCTCTGGCGCCACTGGTTCTCGACCTGCGGCAGGAGGATCGCCTTGACCTGCAGGACATAGCCGACCTGCAGGCGGGTGTCGATCTGGAGCCGGTCGATCTCGGCGCTGACCTCGGCCCAGGCGGGCTCGGCCGACAGGAGCTGCACCAGCGCTGACTCCGGCCGGCGCGTCTCGGCGGCATAGAGGTCCCAGGCAAAGGCGCGCCGTTCGATGGCGTCGGGGTCGGTGACCCTCCGCAGGAGGGCGTCGTAGGTGCCGGCGGGGATGTCGTAGCGGTAGCAGGACTCGTTGAGCTTGCGGGTGACGTCGTCGTTGGTGACGAAGGTGGCGACCAGCCGCGAGGTCGCGCGCGCCTCGAGGAGGCCGGCGAGGAAGCCGAGGAGGAAGCCCTGCGTCTCGAGCCGCTCGTCGCCGGGGACGGGGGTGCGTCCGGCGTAGTGGGCGCCGATGGCCAGGAGGGCCTCGCGGCAGCCTATGAAGCGGAAGAGCAACCCCTGGATGCGCTCGGTCTCGTCGCTGCTGAAGTGGCCGCGGCGGTCGACGATGACGAGGCGCCGCAGGAGGTTCATCGCATCCTCCTGCTGGCGCAACTCGCCGGCGATGGCCGCGAGGCGTTCGCGGTCGGCATCGATCTCCTGGCGGGTCAGCGCCGCGGCCTCCGCCGGCGCCGCCACTGTCTCCGGCGCCGCCCGCGGCGGTTCAGCGCCGGCGCCGGCGCGGTGCCGGGCGCAGCCCGCCCAGCAGAGTGCGGCCGCTCCGGCTGCCGTCATCAGGATGGCCAGGATGGACCGGCGCGGGTGTCGTCGCATGGCGGTGCAGAGTCCTCGCAGTGTCATCGGTATGCCTGCCCTCGGCGGCGGCCCCCGCCGCCCGAGGCATACCGCGGCGGTGGTTGCGCGGTCACGTCGCGGGGCGTATACTGCGGGGATTGCGGCGGGCCTGGCCCGGCGTTGGCGGGCGGTGCAGCCGCGTGGTCAGCAAGGAGCCTTCCAGATGGCACGCATCCCGATCGGGCTGGAGCTGTACTCGGTTCGCAACGACTTCGCGCGGGATCCCCTTGGGACCCTCAAGGCGGTGGCCGCCATGGGCTACGAGGGGGTCGAATTCGCCGGGCCGCCGCGGCACAGCGGCGCCGAGCTGGCGGCGATGCTGCGCGAGACCGGGCTGGTGTGCTGCGGCTGGCACACGCCCTTCGCGCTGGTCCAGGACGACACCCTGGCCGCCACCATCGAGCTGAACCAGGCCATCGGCAATCGCTATGTGATCATCCCGTCGTTGCCGGCCGATCGGGTGCGGACCATCGCCGACTGGAAGGCGATGGCCGGCATCTTCGAGCGCCTGGCCGAGCGCCTGGCGCCGCACGGTCTGAAGCTGGGCTACCACAACCACCACACCGAGTTCACTCCGGCCGGGGGCACGACGCCGTGGGAGGCCTTCTTCGGCAACCTCCCGGCGGGCAAGGTGATCATGCAGCTCGACGTCGGCAACGCCAGCCGTGGCGGCGCCGATGTCATGGGCATCCTGCGGCGCTTCCCGGGGCGCTGCCAGACCATCCACCTGAAGCCGTACGCGCCGAGTCTGGGCCGCGAGAAGCCGGAGGCCGGCTTCCGGCCGCTGATCGGCGCAGACGAGATTCCGTGGAAGGACCTCTTCGCCTTCTGCGAGACGGCCGGGGACACGGCCTGGTACATCGTCGAGTACGAGTGCGACGCCTACGCGCCGCTCGAGGCGGTGGAGCGCTGCCTGAAGGCCCTCAAGGCCATGGGGCGCTGAGGGCGCCCATCGGGCGTCGTGGTTCCAGTAGAGCGGAGTCACGTTTCCGGCCCGACGCGGGGCCGGCGAGCGGTGGAGGTCAGCCATGGGCAGCAGTCTGCGGATTGGCATCATTGGCGCCGGACAGATCGGCACATCGCATCTGAACCGCTATCGCGAGATACCCCAGGTCTCGGTGGTGGCGGTGTCCGATCTCTTTCCCGAGAAGGTCCAGGCGGCCAAGGATCGTTTTGGGGTGCCGGATGGCTACGCCGACTTCCGGGAGCTCCTGCGGCGGGACGACATTGACGCCGTGGATGTCTGTGTGCACAACAACAAGCACGCCCCGATTGCCATCGCGGCGCTCGAGGCCGGCAAGCATGTCTACTGCGAGAAGCCGATGGCGGGCACCTACTGCGATGCCGAGGCGATGGCGGCGGCGGCCCGGCGCGCGCAGCGCCATCTCAGCATCCAGATGACCACCCTCTTCTCGCCGGAGAGCCGCGGCGCCAAGCGCCTCATCGACGAGGGCCTCCTCGGCCGCATCTACTACGCGCGGTCCTTCGGCTACCGCCGTCGCGGCAGGCCCTTCGTCGATGGCTACGGCACCGCCAACTTCGTCGACAAGTCGATCTGCGCCGGCGGGGCCCTCTTCGACATGGGCATCTACCACATCGCCAACATCCTCTTCCTCATCGGCAACCCGAAGGTCCTGACCGTGACCGGCGCCACGCACCAGGAGCTGGACATGTACGAAGACCGCCGGAAGTTCAGCCATTTCAGCGTCGAGGAGATGGGCCTGGGCTGGGTTCGGCTCGAGGGCGGCATCTCCTTCGACATCGAGGAGACCTGGGCCGTCCATCACGACGGCCAGGAGGCCAGCAAGGTCCTCGGCAGCCAGGGCGGCATCAAGCTCAACCCGCTGACCTGGTTCTCGAGTGTCGCCGACATGCCGGCCAGCTCCACCTTCGACCTCAGCGGCGCGAACACGCGCTGGCACTCGTGCTTCCCGAAGACGGTCTGGTACGACTCCTCGCAGCACCACTGGGTCGGCGCGCTCCTCGGTGAGGTGCCGCTCCTGCCGACGCACGAGTTCGCCCTGAACACGGCTCTGATCAGCGAGGGGATCTACCTGTCGAGTCAGCTCGGTCGTGAGGTCACCGCCGACGAGATCCGGCAGCGCTCACAGAGCAAGGCGATCGACCCGTTCACCCCCGAGAAGGTCTGGGGCTGAAGGGCGCCGTTTGGCGGCGCCCGGGGGATGCCGAGCCGACGCTCGGCGCTCCCAGGGCCGCCGGATGGGACCGTAGGAGAGACATCGCCCGCCACGTCGTCTGGAGCGCGAGTGTCCACAGACGCGAAGGCGTCCACGAGCCGCAACGGCGCCGACGGCGCCGCGCCGCGATCATTCCTGCACGCCGCCGCTCAGCGCTCCCAGGGCCGCCGGATAGGACCGCAGGAGACGGTCACCCGCCACGTCGTCTGGAGCGCGAGTGTCCACAGACGCGAAGGCGTCCACGAGCCGCAACGGCGCCGACGGCGCCGCGCCGCGATCATCCCTTCACGCCGCCGCCGTGCCTGTGGTCCGGCCGGGCCTCAGTGTGCCGGCGCCGGCGGCGCCAGGAGGCGCTGCACGATGGCGACGTTCTCCTCGACGATGTCATCCTTGTCGCCGCGGTGCATGCCGACATTGACCACATCGCCGGGCTTGATGTTCTTGAAGGCGAACTCGAAGGCCATGGCGGGGTCGAGCCGTCCGGCGCCCATGATCTTGTAGGCGATGCAGGGCTTCTGGAGGCGTCGGCAGCACTCGGCGGCGGGGAAGATATCGGCGAGGTGGAACTTATCGCCGCGTCCGGCGTGGAGGCTGCCGCAGTCGAAGAAGCAGACGACGTGGAAGTCGACGAGGTTGAGGCTGTCGACCCAGTAATGCGTCTCGGGGGCGTGTCCGGCGACGCCGATGGGGATGCCGCGGGCCTTGGCGTGGTCGACCCAGGCGCGCAGGGTGGCGTCATCGCGCTGGGCGTAGAGGCTATCGACGATGCCGCCGTGGAAGAAGGCGGCCTTGGCGCCGATCTCGATGGCGCGGTCGACGGCCGCCTGCATGCTCGGGGCGCAGCGGTTGCTGAGCTGGGCGACCCACTGCAGCGGCGCCCCGGCCTTCAGGTAGGTCTCGACCGTCTGGATGACGTGCGGCGTCTCGTTGTTGGAGACGAAGGCGTTGATGCCGGCGGCGGCGGCGCGGTTCCAGGTCTCGATGATGCGCTCCGGGGTGTGCCAGCTCCGCATCTCCTGGTCCCGGGCCGGATTCTGATGGCTGAAACCGCCGAACGGGTTGGCGCCGATGAGGAGCCGGGTGAGGGTCAAGCCGCAGAAATCGACCGTGGGCAGCATCGTGTGGTCTCCTGGCGAGGTCCGGTGACGCGCGTGAAATCCGCCGGGGCATCACTATGGCCCATCGCGGGTGCGATGCCAATGCCAAGCGCTCGGGCCATCGAACACCCCGGACGCCGGGGAGGGGAAGCCAGAGGGGGTCGGCGGGTCGGACAGGTCAGACAGGTCAGACAGGTCAGACAGGTCGGACAGCCCGACCGCACCGGCCGGGCAGGCGCCGCGGGTCGCGCGGGCGCCTTGGGGATTGGGCGGCAGGGCTCAGGGCTGGGGGGTGGGGACGGGGAAGGGGAACGTCCAACGCCCAACGCCGAACGTCCAACGCCGAACGCTGAACGCCCAACGCCGAACGCCGAACGCCGAACGTCCAACGCCGAACGCTGAACGCCGAACGTCCAACGCCGAACGCCCAACGCCCAACGTCGGACGGGTCGGAGAATCAGGGCTGGCCGCCGCGGTCGGGGTCGGGGTAGGGGCGCACGCGGCCCTGGCGGTCGCGGTAGAGGGGGAGGCCCTCGGGGGATCGTCCGGCGCTGGCGGCGGGCTCGAGGCGGATCTTGCCGCCGCCGTCGGGCAGGTCGAAGGCGAAGGCCGGCACGGCCAGGCCCGACACCGACTTCTCCAGGGCCGCCATGAGTTCCAGGCCGCGTTCAATGCCGGTGCGGAAGTGGAGCGTGCCGGCCACCGGGTCGCCATGGAAGAGGTAGTAGGGCTTGATGCGCTGCCGCAGCAGTCCGGTGCAGAGCTGTGCCAGGGTCTCGGCGTCGTCGTTGACGCCGGCCAGGAGGACGGACTGGTTGACCACGGGTATGCCGGCGCGCAGGAGCCGCTCGGCGGCGGTGGCGGTTTCGGCGGTGAGTTCCTGCGGGTGGTTGAAGTGTGTCGCCAGCCAGAGCGGCCCGGCGGCGCCGAGGCGGGCGCAGAAGCGCGGGGTGAAGCGCTGGGGCAGGACCACAGGGAGGCGTGTGC
>JAGVUW010000166.1 GCA_019136035.1 Verrucomicrobiota bacterium
ATTGGTGCACACCTTATCGACGCCCATGCCGGCATAGTAGGCCAGCAGTCCGGGCTCGTCCATCGTCCAGATCATCACCTGCACGGCCGCCGCGTGCGCGGCCGTCACGACCGCCGTTGAGACACCGCGATAGGCGCCATGGATCCACGGAAAGCCGTGGTGGCGGGCGGCGTCGAGGATCGCCGGGAAGCTCCCGAGCATCGCCAGCGGCACCCCGGCGTCGGCCTGGCGGACCTGCAGCAGGGCGTCGACATGGAACGACGAAACCACATGCGTCCCGCCGGCCGGGGCGTACTCGCGCAGCAGGCCGACCAGGCGCTCGGCGGCGCGCGGGCTGCTGAAGGCCTTGACCTCGACATTGAAGCGCACGCCATGCGAACGGCTCAGCTCCAGGGCCTCGGCCAGGGTCGGGATGCGCTCGCCGGCGAAGCGCGCGTGCTTCCAGGCACCGCAGTCCAGGGCGCGCAGCTCGGCCAGGGTCAGCGCCGCCAGGCGGCCCTTGCTGCGGGTGGTGCGGTCGACGGTCTCGTCATGCATGACGACCAGTTCGCCGTCCTTGGTCTCGTGGATGTCCAGCTCGATCGAGGTCGCCCCGAGTTCCACGGCGCGCCGGAAGGCGCTGAGGGTGTTCTCCGGGCACTCGTCACTGGCACCCCGATGGGCTTCAATGACCGGCAGACGGGCTGATGAATCCATGGCTGACCTCACACTCCGCGGCCGCCGGAAGAGACCCGCGCCGGAGACCCCTGCCCCCGGCGCAGACGCAGGGCTGTACGTGCGGCGGCCGCGGGTAATGTAGACGGCGCCGCGAGGCCTGCGAGCCGGAGCCTGTGGCGGAAAGGGACTCAAGGGACACCAGGGACTCAAGACGGCGCCGCCGGGCGGCGCCGCCCCGCCCCATGTCCCCCATGTCCCCCATGTCCCCCATGTCCCCCGCCCACGTCAGCGTGGGGCGTTCGGCGTTGGGCGTTGCCCCCGTGTCCCCGTCCCCGTCCCCGTCCACGCCGCTCCGGCTGGGCTTCTTTCCCCTGCGGGTCTATGGTGTGTGCAGTCCCGGCTGGCGGCTGTGGTACGGCGCCACGGCCGGCCGGGCGGGCGCGATGGGCGGAGGCACAGCAATGAGATCGTGGCGGTGGGAGGCCCTTCTTCTCGGTGTGGTGCTGGCGGCGACGACGGCGGCATCGGGGCAGGACATGCGTCGGCCGCGCAAGCTGATCGCCACCGGCTGGGACAAGCCTGACCAGGTGGCGCTCAAAGAGAACATCCGGGTCATGGAGACGCAGCCCTTCGACGGGGTCATGATCACCGTCACCGGCACGCGCGACGACGGCCGGCCGTGCGGGCTGCGCTCGGCGCACACGAGCGAGCCGTGGTCGCGGTCGTGGTTCACCGCCGCCATCGAGGACCTCCGGAGCATCCGCTTCGAGCGCTTCACCGACAACTTCATCACCATCGGCGCCAACCCGGGCAACGTCGACTGGTTCGACGACGAGGGCTGGGCCGCCATCACCGAGCACTGGGCCATCGCCGCCTGGGTGGCGCGCGAGGCCGGCTTCAAGGGCTTCCACTTCGACCCCGAGGCCTACACCAAGCCCTTCCTGCAATTCAGCTACGCCGCTCAGGCCCAGGCCGGCGAGCACCGCTTCGACGAATACGTCGAGAAGGCCCGCGAACGCGGCCGCCAGGTCATGACGGCCGTCGCCCGCGAGTACCCCGATGCGGTCGTCTTCTCCTACTTCCTTAACAGCATCTGCCGCAACGCCACCGGCCACGAGGACCCGCGACGGCTCCTCGAGGGCATGGGCTACGGCCTCCTGCCCGCCTTCGTCGACGGCTGGCTCGAGGCCGCCACGCCGACGATGACCTTTGTCGACGGCTGCGAGAATGCCTATCTGTACAACCGCGAGACCCAGTTCCTCGAGTCGGCCGTCGATATCAAGGGCGCCTGCCAGGAACTGGTCACGCCGGCGAACCGGGCCCGCTACCGCGCCCAGGTCCAGGTCAGCTTCGGCATCTACCTCGATGCCTACTGGAACGACGAGACCTCGCGCTGGCGCGTGCAGACCGACGGCACTCCGCCGGTACGGAAGCTCTACGAGAACCTGCGCGGCGCCCTGCGCTCCTGCGACGAGTATGTCTGGGTCTACGGCGAGAAGTTCCGCTGGTGGCCGACCGGTAACCGCGGCGTGCGGCCGCAGAGCTGGCCTGAGGCCCTTCCCGAGTGCGACGACGCCCTGCGCCTGGCCCGCGACCCGGCCGCCTTCGCGACCGCCCTGCGGGAGCGCCTGGTGGCATCCGGCGAGCTGGTCAACCTGGCCCGCAATGGCGACTTCGCCAGCGAGAGCATCCCCGCTAACGGCGACATCCCGGCGGCCGACTGGAAGAGCGGCGGGGCGCCGGCCGGGTGGAGCACCTGGCAGACCGAGCAGGACAAGGGCGTCTTCTCGTGGGATCGCGAGGCCGGCGCTGCCAAGGTCGTCGGCGTGGTCCACAGCGGCTGCCTGATCCAGCGCCACCGCGTGACGCCCGGCGATACCTACCTGGTGCAGACGCGGGTACGGCGTACCGGGGGCTCCACCGCGAGCATCCGCGTGCGCTGGCAGACCCCCGAGGGCGCCTGGACGCGCGAGACGGAGGACGTCCTGGCGCCGGCCGGGACGCCGGACGCCGAGGGCTGGAGCCGCATCACGGCCGTGGCGACCGTCCCGCCGGAGGTCGGCTCGCTGGTCGTCCTCCTCGGGGCGGCCTCACAGCGCCAGGCCGAGGATGCGCTCTGGTATGACGACGTCGAGATCTGCCGACTGCACGGCGAGGGCCTCTTCACAAAGCCGCCGCAGCGCTTCGCCGAGACGCCGAAGGAGTAGGTCCGCGGCGCCGCCCGTGGACGCTCCTCCCGGGCGCCGGGCCAAGGCGCTCACGTAGGTCCGCGGCGCCGTCCGCGGACCTCCCGGGGCGCCGGATAGACCACCATGAAACGTCGTCTGGCTGAGCCTTCTGCATCAGAGTTCCGGCCTTGGCCGGAAGCGTGCCGCGTGCCTTCAGGCCGCGGCGCCGCCCGGCGGGCCGCCTGTTCCGGCGCCCTGAAAGGGCATCATCCGTCAGCCCAGGGCAACGCCCTGGAAAATGGGATGTTACGCATCGCAGGCTGAAAGTCTGCGACAGAGCGTCGCGGATTTCCCTGCGAGGCATACGAAGGAGTCTCCTGTCATGCTCTCCATGAAGATCGCGGTTCAGGATCGCAGCGGCCTCGCCGGGCCGCGGCCGGTGACCGGCGGCGTGCCGGTCCGCGAGGGCGCGGCGCCGGCGGGCTCGGCCTTCATCCTGCATGCGGCCGATGGGGAGGCGGTGCCGCTGCAGACGCGCGTCCTGGCACGCTGGAAGGACGGCAGCGCCCGCTGGCTGCTCCTCGACTTCGCCACCGCGGTACCGGCCTCGGGCCGCACCGACCTGGTCCTGAGCACGGCCCCGGCGGCCGCGGCCGCGACGCCGTCGCCGGCACCCGGGC
>JAGVUW010000229.1 GCA_019136035.1 Verrucomicrobiota bacterium
CGCAGGCCGTACTCCTCGTAGGCCTTCCAGAGCGGGTGCTTGAACTCGTCCATGTACGCCGCGTCGCTCTCCCAGCGGTGTGTCCAGTAGGTCGGGTCGTGCGGCGAACGGCCCTCGAGGTAGATCGAGCGGTTGTCCTCCATCCAGATGCCGCGGGTGCCCTGGATGCGGCCGCCGCGCGAGTAGGGCCGCGGCAGGGTGCAATCATGCGTCAGGAGGATGGTCTCGCCCTGGGCGCAGCGGATCATGGTGGTCACGATGTCGCCCTGGCAGACCTGGCGCCGGGTCAGGGGGTCGTCGGGGCGGTTCTCGCGCAGCCACGCCTGCAGCCCGGCCGCCTTCGAGGCCATGCTGACCAGCGAGAGCATGCGGTTGCCGCGGTTGAGGTTGAGGTACTTGGCAATCGGCCCGAGCTCGTGGGTCGGGTAGAGCTCGCCATTGCGGTGCAGGAAGTTATTCTGGCGGTAGTGCCGGTTGATGTCGCCCTTGCCGATCTCCTCGCGCAGGTCGTGCTCGTAGCCGCCCTGGCAGTGCACCAGCTCGCCGAAAAGACCCTTGCGTACCATGTTAAGCAGCGCCATCTCCTCGCGGCCGTAACAGCAGTTCTCGAGCATCATGCAGGGCAGACGCGTCTCCTCGCTGGCGCGCACGAGCTGCCAGCACTCCTCGACCGAGGCCGCCCCGCCGACCTCCATCGCCACGCGCTTGCCGGAGCGCATGGCGTCGACCGCCACCAGGCCATGTGTCGTCCACGACGACATGACCACCACCGCCTCGAGGTCGTCACGGCGATTCAGCTCGCGGTAGTCGGCCAGGCCGTCCGGCAGGAAGCCCTGCTTCTCGGCCGCCGCCTGGCGCGCCCGCTCAACGCGGTCCGGGTAGACGTCGCAGACCGCCGCCACACGCACGTCGGGCATGCCCAGCAACGTCCGCATCTGCCCTAGACCGCGACCGCCCAGACCGACAATGCCCAGCCGGATCGGACGCCCCTCGTCACCCATGCTCATCGCTGAACCTGCCTCTCGCTGTGCCATTAACACGGGCCCGCCTTGGGCCCCCCAGCGGCAGGCCGCGCTGACCCGCCGCTCACCCGCCCGGGGCCGCGCCCCCGCGGGCGGCCGTTAGGATAGCGCGGCAGCAGGGCGATGCAACCGGGCCGGCCGGCGCCGCCGGCGCCCCCTCCGTAGCTTCACGGCATGCCGTGGAGCCGCCCCGCCGTCAGCGCGGCCGGCTCGCGGCGCGCTCGTCCAGGGCCTGGATCAGGGCCTGGTCGTCAAAGACGAAGCCAAAGCTGACGGCGACGCGCCAGAGCCCGATCTCCTTGGCGAGTTGATGGCGGGCGGTCTCGCGGTTCTCGACGGCAGTGACGGCCTGTCGCACGGTCGAGCACATGACGCCGTGCCGGCTCATGTCGATCATGCCGCCGGGCGAACTGAGCAGGCAGGCGTCAATGGCGAAGCCGACGTAGATCAGGTGGTTGATGCCGCGTTCACGGCACAGGGCCAGGAGCTGCGGGCTGTTCTCGGCGATGCCCTCGCCAGCGAGCGGCCGCGCCTGCGGCAGGAAGTCGAGGCGGGCCCGGAAGCGGGGCTCATCGACGCGGTTGTGGGCGCCGCGCCAGACGTGGTCAGCGCGGAAGCGCCGCAGGGCGTCGAGTTGCGGGTCGCTGGCGACCGGGGCGGGCGGGGCGGGCGGCGCTCCGGCGAGGTCGCAGGCGTGACGATAGCCGGGGAGGTCCTTGTAGTAGTTGCCGCCACCGACGACGTGGAAGAGAGCCAGGCCGGCACGGCGCACGGCATCCAGCAGGGGGGGGAAGACCTCGCGGGCAATCTCGTAGGAGCGCGGGATGTACTCAACCGAGCGCCAGATGCCGGGGTGCTCGCCCATGTCGCCGCAGTCCCAGGCGTGCATGACCACCACCGCGGTGTGCTCGGCCGAGATCTCGATGGCGGCCTGGCGCCAGCCGCCGTAGCCCTCGCCGGGGACCGGCAGGGAGTAGTCGGCATCGAACTGCTGGTAGGTGCCTGCCTGCAGGCGAATGCTGTCGGTGCTCATGGCCAGTCTCCGACGTGCGGGGGCTGAGGGCGAACCGAGACGACAACGCCCCCGACCGGCACCCGCCGGCCCGGGGGGCTACACGCGTACCTTAAGACACGAGCGCCGACGCCGCTACCGCCCGAGCGACCGGAAGGCGCCCGGTTGCGGCGCTATAGTGCGGCAGGTCTCAGGCCGCGCGCGACCGTGAGGACCGCCGCGACGACCCGGACGGCGCACGGGCGCCGGCTGGGACCGCCGCGAAACGGGCTGCCCGCAGCGTCCCGTGCAGGGCGGGCGGCCTCGGGGACGCAGTGGCGTCCACAGGCCGCGGCGGCGGGGCGGAACAGCACGGACATATCCCGCGAGACATGGCACGACGCTGCCGCGGCCGCACCCGGCGGCCGGCGGCGGCACCACGAGCGACGAGGTAGAGCCCATGAAGACGTATCGTTTCGGCATCATCGGTTGCGGCCTGATGGGTCGCGAGTTCGGCAGCGCCGTGGCGCGCTGGTGCCACCTGAATGACCTGCCCTTCCGCCCCGAGATCACGGCCGTCTGCGATGTCAGCGAGGCCATGACGGGGTGGTTCACCAAGAACTTCTCGAGCGTGCGGCTGGTCACCAAGGACTACCACGAACTCCTGGCCAGCGCCGAGGTCGACTGCGTCTACTGCGCCGTCCCGCACAACCTCCACCAGACCTTCTATACCGACATCATCCGCGCCGGCAAGCACCTCCTCGGCGAGAAGCCGTTCGGCATCGACAAGGCGGCCAACGACGCCATCAACGCCTGCATCGCCGAGCACCCGGGGGTCTTCGTGCGCTGCAGCAGCGAGTTCCCCTTCTTCCCGCCGATGCAGCGCCTCGGCCGCATGATCGACGAGAAGGCCTTCGGGACCATCCTCGAGGTGAACTCAGGCTTCCTGCACTCGTCTGACCTGAATCCCCTCAAGCCGATCAACTGGAAACGCATGATCGAGTTCAACGGCGAGTACGGCTGCCTCGGCGACCTCGGACTGCACCCCTGCCACGTGCCCTTCAAGGCCGGGTGGGTCCCGAAGAACGTCCGCGCCATCCTCTCGAAGGTCATCACCGAACGCCCGGATGGGAAGGGCAATATGGTCCCCTGCCGGACCTGGGATAACGGCGTCCTGCTCTGTGAGTCGGTGGATCCGGTGACGGGCAAGCCGTTCCCGCTCACGATCAAGACGCAGCGTATCGCCCCGGGCGAGACCGATACCTGGTACTGCGAGATCAAGGGCACCCAGGCCTGCGGGCGCTGGTCGAGCACGAATCCGCGCCGCATCGAGGTGCTGACCTACCAGGCCGGCTCCGACCAGGCCTGGCAGCAGATCGACATGGGCTGGGAGGCCGCCTTCAAGGGCATCACCGGCGGCATCTTCGAGTTCGGCTTCACCGACTGCGTCCAGCAGATGTGGGCCGCCTTCCTCTACGA
>JAGVUW010000646.1 GCA_019136035.1 Verrucomicrobiota bacterium
ACAGGACGGCGGTAGTACAAGTCAGTCAAAGGAGTCAAGGCCAATGAAGCGCAGGAACGGTGGGTTCACTCTGATCGAGCTGCTGGTCGTCATCGCCATCATCGCCATCCTGGCGGGGATGCTGCTGCCGGCTCTGGCTCAGGCCCGCGAGAAGGCTCGTCGCATCAACTGCACCAGCAATCTGAAGCAGGTCGGCCTGTCGATGAAGATGTACTGTGACGACTACCGGGAGCAGTACCCGAACGGTGACGGCGTTGATTCCTTCACGAAGATGGTCGAGAACAAGTACATCACCGCGAACAAGATGCTGATCTGCCCCAGCACCACCGACACCGAGTCGACCAGCAGCACCTTCTCGGGCGCCAAGGGCCGCATCGCCACCAACAACAACGCGGCCGCGACCGCCCCTTACAACCTCAGCTACCTGTACGTCAGCGACTACTACGCCCTCATGGCCGGCGGCCGCCGCCTGTCTGAGGCCGTCTGCACCAGCAGCTCGATGCTGGCCATGGACGACCGCACCAACCACAAGGAATACGGCAACATCCTCTTCGGCGATGGCCACGTCGCCGGTTTCGCCGGTTCCGCCTGGTTCAAGGCCAACAACTACCACGGCATCTTCAACCGCAGCCAGGTCCTGCAGACCTTCCTGGGCTTCACCCTGTAAGCCTGTACGGTTGACAGCCTGACGTATCCAGACCGGCCGGCTCCCCTGCGGGGCCGGCCGGTTCCTTTTTGGGGGGACGCGGCCGGGGTGCGACCGCCGCCACAGGCGAGACGCCTGTGCCACTCTCGGAGACAGCCTCCCGCCGACGCATGGCACGTAGGTCCACGGCGCCGTCCGTGGACCTCCCGGGCGCCAGCAGCGCCCGGGAAACGGCTGGCGTGGCGCGCCAGTCAGTGCACGGCGTCCCTTGAGTCCCTGGTGTCCCTTGAGTCCCTTCTCCGCCGTCCGTGGCAGGTGCCGCCGCCGCGGCGCGCGGGACGGCCGCGCAGAACACGCCGGAACGCCTCTGTCGGCCGTTGACAGCACCGCGCTGACAGCCTATGGTCTACGACCAGTCCCTGCCGTGTGCCTGCCACCACTCTAGCGAGTCCATCGCATGGCCACCCCAGACGCGTCCCATACGCCATCCGAGCCGACGCCGCCGGCGCTTGCCCCGGCCCTTGCGGCTGCCCCCGTCCAGCCCGCCCCCGACCGCCGCAGGCTCGAGCGGCGTCTCGTCGTCCTGATGGTCGCCGTGGTGCTGACGCAGATGGCGCTGTTCCGTCTCCATGTCTGGCAGCCCGACCGCGATGTCTCCTACGATGCACCCTACCACATCGCCATGGCCGACCTCTTCGGCGAGTTGGCCTGGCGCAAGACCTTCCCAGCCACGTCCCAGAGCATCTGGTCGACGCACTTCGCCGACAAGGAGATCGGCTTCCACCTCCTCCTCTGCAGCCTGCGGCGCTGGGCCGGCCTCTTCGGCTACCGCGGCAATGCGCCGCCGTTCATCCTCGAGACCGCCTGCCTGCTGGTCGGCCTGATCGTCGCGTTCCTGGCGGCGCTGCGGTCGCTGCGCCTGCGCCAGGCCTTCGTCTTCCTGCCGCTCCTCATCTTTGCCTGCCCGCTGTTCACCCTCCGTGTCAACCTCGTACGCCCGCACTGCGTCTCAATCATCCTGATGATCCTGACCGCGGCCCTGCTGGCGGAGCCCGTCGATCTGCGCCGACAGCTCTGGCGGCTGGGCCTCTTCGGGCTGCTCTTCTCGTACATGCACTCCAACCCGCACTTCATCCTCCTGCCAACGCTCGGCTACGCCATCGCCGCCTTCCCGTCGCGCGGCTGGCGGGCCTTCTACCCGAGCCTCGCCGCCGCCGCCGGCGTGCTGGCCGGGCTCACGCTGCACCCGCAGTTCCCGAACACCTTCCTCATCTGGAAGATCCAGTGCATCGACGTCGTCTGGCACAGCATCGTCCACCCGGATATCGGGCTGAATACACCCCTCGAGCTGAAGCCCCCGAACCTCACCCTGATTCTCGATAATCTGGCCATGCCGCTGCTCCTCGCTCTGGCTCTGGGGGTGACCGCCTGGCGCTGGCGGCAGGGCCACCGCGTGCCCCTGGATACGCGCTTCCTGCTGGTGCTGGCCCTGCTGACGGTGCCAGGCTTCTACCTCTCCAAGCGCCTCATCGAGTACGCCCTGCCCTTCACCCTGATGGCCCTGGCGACAGTCTACCGCGACCACCTCGGCAGCAAGCCCCTGCGGCTGCACCTCTCGCTGGCCGGGCTGGCCCTGCTCCTGGGGCTGAGCCTGATGCCGGTCCTGGTGAACTACTACGTCCTGGCCGGCCATCCCATACCTCGCCAGTTCGCCGACTGGGCGCGCCGGCGCTTCCCACCCGGTACGCACATCGCCAACTTCTGCTGGGACGACTTCCCGCATATCTTCTTCGCGGCCCCCGAGTATGTCTACTCCAATGGCCTGGACCCCATGTTTGCCTACGCGGCTGATCCTGAACGGGCTACGCGCATCGCCCACATCCTCACAGGTCGGGAGCCCATGCCCCTGGCACCCGACCTGATGGAGCTGCTGCAGGCCCGCTTCGTCTTCATCGGCCTGACGCAGCCGCAGGTGGCCCGCAGCCTGGCCCTGAATTACTGCGCCCTCGCCTACCAGGGCGTCGATGGCTGGTGCTTCGACCTGGCCGCCCCCCCGGTCGACCACGGGCTGCCGCCGCCGAACGCCCCGAAGCATTGACGGAAGAGACGCGGCGGTGTAAAGTCGTTCTGCCTGAGTTGATTGTTGGCGTTGTCCAAGCGGGAAGATGACACGCTCGAAGGGGCTCGGTGCCGCCCTGCCGCAGCACCTGCGCGGCTGACACTCTCCCGGGGGCTCTCCCCCCAGACTCAGGCGCGCCGCCAGGTCGGTTTCGCGGAAGGGCCTGCCGTAACCCAAGCGGAGGGCATCGCGATGAAGAGACGTCCTGGAGAGTTCACGCTGATCGAACTGCTGGTGGTCATCGCCATCATCGCCATCCTGGCCGGCATGTTACTGCCGGCCCTGGCTCAGGCCCGCGAGAAGGCCCGCCGCATCAACTGCACCAGCAACCTCAAGCAGATCGGCCTGTCGATGAAGATGTACTGCGACGACTACAGGGAGCAGTACCCCGATGGCGACATGAAGGTCGCCTTCTCCCGCCTGACCAACAACAAGTACCTCACTGCCAACAAGATGCTCGTCTGCCCAAGCTCGACCGCCACGGAGTACACCGGCTCGGACTTCGCCAGTGCCCGCGACCCCATCAATGACTTCGCCACGACGCCCTGGAACCTGAGCTACCTGTACATCAGCGACGCCTATGTCCCCCTCGGCGGCCGGCGGCTTACCGAGGCGGTGTGCACCAGCCAGTCGATGCTGTCGATGGACTACGTGTACAACCACAAGGAGTACGGCAACGTCCTCTTCGGGGATGGCCACGTGGCCGGCTTCTCGGGATCG